>CBDVAD010000138.1:0-8331 GCA_965371875.1 uncultured bacterium | reverse complement strand
TAAACCTGAAAGAAGTCAGCCAGATTGTTGCAAATACTCAGAATATGGGCAATTCCTTCCTGTTTTGCTTCCTGGGTAATTATTAGCTGGTCAATAGGATCTTCCGTAATAAGTCCTATATGTGCATGAGTATCAAATAGCTTCATAAGGTTTTCCAATAGGATAAAGATTTGTTAAGTTATTCTGTTCTTAGAAACAGATTACATAAAAACAGTATCACGAAGTATTAGTGTCGTCAATTACATTTGACAATTTTTTAGCATAATGGTATTCTAATTTATTCTTTGGAGGAGATTGAATGTCGTCGGCTCGCAATTATAAAAAAGTTGAGAATATAGTTTTAGATTTTTTTATAAAACATTTAACTGGTTTTGGTTCTATCATTACTGTTTTTTTTAATAATGTAATGACCCTGGGACGGCAGCGAATGACTATAATGCTGATACCTCATTCAGAGAAAAAAATATTTAATTTTAAAATTTCCGTATTTTCACTGGTATTTATTGGATTTCTTCTTTCCGGTATTATACTGGTTTTTTTCGTTTTCAGTACTCGATTCAGTGGTCTCTCCAGGCAGCTTATTATAAAAACAAATGCCCTTCAGGCTACAAGTACCAGTCTTGAGGTTATGCGTGATGAAGTAAATGAATTGCGAAAGGTTTCAAGAGTTTTTGAATCGTCCCTTAGCAGTACTCTTGGTATTTTAGGAATCGAAAATAACAGTAATGGCAGAAGTGATAATACTGATGGTGATTTAGCTTCCTTTTATAATATTGAAGAGCAGGAAAGAGGTACTTTAAAGGAGATAACAGATCTTCAGAGTCTTAAATCCTTTTTAAGCGAATCAGGGAAATCCCTGGAAATGGTAACGGATCTTTTTGCATCTCAGGGTGACCTCCTTGCAGATCTTCCTACAGTATGGCCTGTTGGTTCCGGTGTTGTCGGCCGTATTACTAATTATTTTGGACCGGAAATACACCCTTTTACAGGACAGTGGTACCTTCATAAAGGTATTGATATTGCATCCTACCGGAGGGGGGTTCCTCTAGTTGCTGCAGCGAATGGTAAGGTCGTAGAGAGAATGTATGATGCTATGGGTTTTGGAAACTATATAGTAATACGTCATTCCTATGGCTATAGCACAAAATACGGTCATCTTGACAAGGTTTTTGTTGAAGAAGGTGATACAGTAACACAAGGTCAGAAGGTAGGGACCATGGGTAATACGGGTCTGTCAACTGGACAGCATCTTCATTTTGAAGTCAGAATAGGTTCCCAGGTTGTTGATCCGTTAAGATTTCTTGATATTAATTCCGGTGTTCGTTAAAACATCATCTTAAGTACGTCAATAGGAAAAAAGATAAACATGAGTGATCATCTTGGAAAAAGCGGTGTATTTATAAATTCTATTGTTGGTGAGGGAACAAAGTTCGTTGGAGACCTCGTGCTTAACGGCCTGCTCCGTATAGATGGTGATTTCATCGGGACTATTACAACTAATGGAAAAGTATTAATTGGTAAAAACGGAAGAGCTGAGTGTACAATTACTGCAGATACTATTGTAATTGGCGGTGTTGTTAAGGGTGACGTTGTTTGTAAAGAGAAGGTCGTGATTTTATCTACAGGTATGCTGATCGGGAATATCTCTACACCACGGTTGATTTCCGAAGATGGTGTGATACTGAATGGATTTTGTATGATAGCGTGTGCGGATGAATCATCTGCTTCTTTAAATAATTCTCATGGTTTTATTAAAGGTGAAGGACTTGAAAGGTATAATCCTGTAAAAGTCGGAAGCTAATGGAGAAGATAGGTGCTTCAAACAGATCATACCGACGGAAGGGTACAGGAACTTCCAGTAAAAAAGTAGATAAGAATGAATTTGGTAAGCTTACCTTTTCTTCAATTCTTGATATAGACAGGAAAGAAATTAGCGGTCTGGATTCTGTTGAGTACTCTGATCGTAATCTTGAAGAATTATTGGATGAGATTCATGAAGCAGGGGAAGCATTAAAAGAAGTACCTACCCTGGAAAATGTGAAAAATTACAAAGGTTCTGTGTCCAGATTCCTTAAATTTGTAGTAAAAAACTCTTTAATAACTGAGACAACAGCTGGTGCAAACTTTAATCCATTGAAAAAACAAAAAAGGTATACCATAATTAAAGTTGTAGATGAGAAACTTGAGCGTCTGGCTGCAGGAGTTTTGCAGAACCAGTCAGATAAGTTGTATATTCTGGAAAAAATTGAGGAAATTAATGGCCTTATCGTTAATCTCCTTAAATAAACAAAAAGAAATAACTCAGCCTGGTCGTGCGCTTCGCTTGCCTGGTCACAGACTTCGTCTGTTGCTCGGCTATGCGTCCTTACTGCTCGGCTATGCAACCTAGGAGTATTACGATGAGTGACCATATAGATGACCAGCTAAGTGAAGAGACTTTCAATCATGATCCTGGTATTGATGTAAGCTGCGAGAAGGCAGATAAAGATTCACATTACTGTACAGTCAAAGTTTTGCATTCAAGTGAGACTCAAACTTGTAGAATGGAATCTGAAGAACAGGTGAAAAGAGGTGATTTTATTCTTATCAATTCCAGATACGGCAAGGATCTTGCAGTTGTAACCGGACCGGTGAAATGCATATGTCAATCTGAAAAAGATAATATTGAAGATATAATTAGAATTGCAAATGAAAAAGATCTTTCTAAATATGAGAATAATCTTGAACGGGGAAAAGAAGCTTTACGGCTTTGTAAGTTAAAGATTATAGAACATAAACTGGATATGAAGCTTATATCTGCTCACTATCTTCTGGAAGAGTCAAAAATTCTATTTTTCTTTACTGCAGAGTCCAGGGTCGATTTTAGGGAGCTTGTAAAGGATCTTGTATCAATTTTTAAAATGCGTATTGAGCTTAGACAGATTGGTGTGAGAGACGAATCAAGGGTTTTGGGTGGTCTTGCTGTTTGTGGCAGGACCTACTGCTGTCATGGGGTTACAGATAAGCTTAAGCCTGTATCTATAAAAATGGCTAAAGAGCAGAGTCTTTCACTGAATTCCATGAAAATATCGGGTCCCTGTGGTCGATTGTTATGCTGTTTGTCCTATGAATATGATTTTTATCAGGAAGAAAAACATAAATATCCGACTGAAGGGAACAGGATTTTATCGGAAGATGAACAGTTTAAAGTTCTGGATGTGAATGTTATAACGAAAAAGATTACTGTTGTCTCAGCGGATGGACGGTTTTTTACAATACCTAATGAATATTTATCCAGGAATAATTCCGGTAAATGGACTATCTCAGAATCTTTTTTTTCCTTATAACAGCTATCTTGACAGATATTAGTAATTTTGGTATTTTCCTAGCCTAAGTCGTTACTATATTGAAAATTATTCCAGGAGGATGGATACATTGATAAAGACAGATCAGGCCGCGAAAAGGCATAGACAGAGCGAAAAGAGAAGAATGCGGAATCGAATGACAAAAAGCACTATTTTAACTGCAAAAAAGCATTTTTTAGCAGCAGTAAAGGAAAATGACCAAAAGAAGGCAGGTTCTGAACTCGCTTCTCTTGTAAAATTACTTGATACATCAGCTGGTAAAGGTCTTTTCCATAAAAAGACAGTAGCAAGAAAAAAATCACGACTTTACAAAGTTCTTAATTCCATGACTGCCTAGTCATGGAGGGTTGAGTAATTAATGGAATCAAACAAAAAGCTTACAAAAGCTGAAATTATTGATGGTATCTACGAGGAACTTGATATTGACAGATCTGATATTCATAGAGTAATTGATAAATTGTTTGACCATCTTAAGACAGCACTTAGTGCTGATCAGGTCATAGAGTTGCGGGGTTTTGGTACTTTTGAAATCCGTACAAGAAAGGGACGTGAAAAAGCGCGTAATCCCCGAACCGGAGAAATTGTTCCGGTTAATACTCATGGGGTCGCAGTATTCAGGCCCGGTAAGCAGCTGAAAGAAATTGCCTGGAATCTTAGAGGGTAGTGGGTGGTTTCTGTTGGTACTGAGGACATTATGAAGATCAATAGTATCAGAGCAGGTCTAAAAAAGGCAACTGTAGAGTTATTGCTTCTGATTTTATCTTCAGTATTATTTTCTTTATCGTTTCCCAGTTTCATATCGAGGTGGGGTATTGCTCCCATTGCTTTTATCTCTTTAATTCCTGTCTTTATTGTTATACATTCCAGTAATTGGAAGTTTATAATTCCATATGGTGCATTTTACGGATTTATTACCTATGGGATTTTTAATTACTGGCTTTCAACTTTTCATCCATTGGCTATTATTATTGTTCCAACAATTTATGCAACTTATTTTGTACTCTTATTCCCTTTATTAAAACTTGTTGATAAGCTGTTTCCCCGATATGGATATCTGATTCAGGCTTTGTGCTGGATTGGTTATGAATACCTGCGTACAAAGGGCTTTTTGGGCTATTCCTATGGAATTATTGGTTATTCAATGTCCACAGTCAGACCCTTTATTCAAATAGCATCTGTGACTGGTGTATGGGGAGTATCTTTTCTTGTAATATTGCCTTCTGCCTACCTTGGAAAAGCATTTAGTAATGGAATAGTCAGGTTAAATGATTTTTTCATAACCCATAGAATAGATAGTTATATTTATGGTGGGTTGGTTATCCTTAATTTGATATTTGGTTTTCTGGTAATGATGGATTATTCTGATTCTCCTAAGTGGAGGGTTGCTCTTATCCAGCATAATGCTGACACATGGAAGGGTGGTTTAAGAGCATATGAACGGAATTTTAAGATCCTGAAAGATCTGAGTCTCGAAGCTGTTAAAGAAAACCCTGATATTGTTATCTGGTCTGAGACAGCCTTTGTTCCCGGCGTTGACTGGCACAGCAGGTATAGAACTGATAGTGCAAGATTTGCTCTTGTTACTGATCTGAAAGAATTTCTTGCAACTCAGGATATGCCGTATCTTTTTGGTAATGATGATGGTCAATTGAAGAATCCTGATCTGCCTCCTGTTTTATCGGATGGTTCGTATAACCGTGTGGATTATAATGCTGTATTACTCTATGAAGATGGAAATCTAAAAGATACATATAGAAAAGTACATCTTGTTCCGTTCACAGAAAACTTTCCTTATAAAGAGACTCTTCCCGGTATCTATCAGATATTGGTTGATAATGATTATCACTTTTGGGAGCGGGGTGACGAATTTACAGTTTTCGAAGCCGGCGGGGTGAAATTCTCAACTCCTATCTGTTTTGAAGATGTTTTTGGTTATCTCTCCAGAGAATTTGTAAATAATGGTGCTGAAGTCATTGTAAACCTTACAAATGATTCATGGTCAGGTTCCCTCTCTTCCCAGATGCAGCACCTTGGCATGGCTGTTTTCAGGGCAATTGAGAATAGAAGAAGTCTTGTCAGAAGTGCAAACTCCGGCATGACTGGAGTAATTGATCCTGATGGCAGAATTATTTCTCTGCTGGAACCTTTTACAGCCGATTATTTGGTTACAGATGTTCCTGTTTATACAGAAAGAGATACAATTTATACTATGTTAGGTGACTGGTTTGCCTGGCTCTCAATTCTTCTTGCATTAGCTTTTATCGTTATGGGCTTAATAAGAGCAATTATAAGACGTATAAATACCAATACCTAATAGCCTTCAGCCTAAACATCTGAATTTAGAATTGACAAGAGCCCTCAAGTATAGGATTATAGATTAATGGAAGAAAAAGCAAAAATTCTTATTGTTGATGATGAACCTCGGAATCTTGATTTTTTTGATGTTATGCTGGGTAAGCTTGGTTTTGAAGTAGATCTTGCAGAAAATGGAATTATCGCACTGGAGAAAATTCCGGAATTTAAACCGGATTTAATTTTATTGGATAATGTCATGCCCAGAATGTCAGGATGGCAGGTTACCCGCCTTCTTAAGCAGGATCCCGCATATGCGGAATATCGTGATATTTCTATTATTATGTTTTCTGCAATGGATGATGTAAGAGATAAGATTGAAGGATTTGAACTTGGAGTTGATGATTATATAACAAAGCCTTTTAATTTTTCTGAGGTAATAGCCAGGATCAGGGCAGTTTTAAAAAATAGAGAAATTCACAAGATAAATCTTGCAAAAGAACGGAGATTTGATCAAATTGAATCTTTCAGTGAGTCAGTATTAACTTTTCTGAATCAACTAAGAGAACCTATGGAACAGATTTTAGAGAAATCAAATCCGGATATTGCTATGGATGATGCCACAGCTGATTTCTGTAGTTTTGTATCAACCGAAGCTGAAAAAGCTATAGTATCATTGGATGAATTCAAGGAAGAGATTTCCAGACTGACTGAAAATGAGATAGAATCCAGCAGAAATGGGAATTTTTTAAAGGAGCTGGATCAGCGAATTCATAAACATTTTGTGAAATCTGATGATCCGGATGGAGAATAGTCATGATTAGTGAAGAAAAGAGAAAAGTCCTTGATATTTTTGCCCGGGCTAGAAAACAATATAAGCTTTTGGATTTTGAAGGTGCCAGGAAATTATTCGGAGAGGCCCTGAAGATAGATTCTGAGGATGGACCTTCCCAGGTCTATTATGCGAGGTGTAAGCACTTTATTGATACTCCCCCGGCAGATGACTGGGATGGTGTTTTTGTAATGACCTCAAAATAGGTGCTCGATTTATCGAGTTCTTACAATGCAATTTATCGGGCCCTGGCAGCAATAAAAAAGAAATAACATCAGGAAATGGATCATATGTCAAAGAAAAGTATTCGAAATACTCCCCGTAGAATGGGTACAACTCTGGGAAAAGAGACTGTTTTTGCAGGTGTCATGCGCTTCACAGAATCGCTTCAGATAAATGGAAGTCTTAAAGGTGAGATAATATCTACAGGTACTCTCTATATTGAGAAAGGTGCAGTAATTGATGCTGATATTCAGGTAGGTTCTGTAGTAATAGCCGGAGTTGTTAATGGAAATATTATTGCAACTGATAAACTGGAAATAATGACTTCCGGCAAGGTTTACGGGAATATACGAACAGCAAGGCTTAGAATTGCCGATGGTGTTGTCTTTAAAGGTAAATGTGAAATGATCCGGGATCCAAAAACAGTGGATATTTTTTCTGCGAGAGTGGAAAAACTTAAAAAGACGGTTGGTGGTGTCTAGAAAACTATCTGCATCAATCGTTGCAATAGGCTCTGAAATAACATCAGGGAAAATACAGGACAGTCACGGAAAGTTTTTAAGTTCAGGATTGTCTGAAATGGGATTTGTTGTTGAAAGTATTGTTCTTATTCCTGATGATGAAAAAGTTGGATATTTTCTTGATGCCAGGAAAAACAGGATTGATATTCTAATCATTACAGGTGGCCTGGGGCCGACTTCTGACGATTTAACCAGAGAAATTGTTGCAAACATTGCTGATGTTGAGTTGGTTTTTCAAAGCAGTCTCTGGGATGTATTGGAAGAAAGATTTTCAGGAAAGCATAATGAGTCCAGGAAAAGACAGGCATATATTCCTGACGGGTTTACAGTTCTTGAAAATTATTGTGGAACAGCTCCTGGTTTTTACGGTTTAATTGGATCTACTCTTGTTTTTTGTTTGCCTGGCCCCCCATCAGAAATGCAGGATATGTTTAAGCGCACAGTGGCTCCTTTGCTGGTTGAGAAATTCAATCTAACAAAACCCAATACTTTAAATATCTCCTGTTTTCTTATGTGTGAGTCCAGGCTTGAGGATGTATGTCTTGAGTACGGCAGCAGGGATATTACCTGGGGGACCATGGTTGGACCATATAAAATAAGTCTTTATCTTCGAGGGGGGACCCAGGGGGGTAGATTACAATTTTTTACTTACTTACAGGATCGTTTTGGTAAGGAACTTATTGTATCAGGTGATACCTTTGCTGCTGAAATTCTGTCAGCAGCTTTGGAATCCACCGGAACAGTACTCTGTACAGCAGAATCTATAACAGGTGGTCTTATATCAAGACTTATAACAGATATTCCCGGTAGTTCAAAATTATACTGGGGGTCAATAGTTGCTTACTCTGATAGAGCAAAACACAAGTTGATAGGTATCAGAAATGAAACTCTTAAAAATTTTAGTGCTGTTTCTAAAGAAGTTGTAGAAGAAATGTGTGGAAATATTCTTAAACTGGCAGACGTTGATGTCTCTATTGCAGTTTCAGGTTATGCCGGCGGTTCGGGGGATAATAGTGAGGAAACCGGAACTGTCTGGATTGCAGTAAAAGTAGTAAACAGGCAACTGTTTTCTTCCAGGTTTAAATTTACAGGTTCCAGAGATCTTATACGAAGGAAAACA
>CBDVAD010000137.1:0-8349 GCA_965371875.1 uncultured bacterium | reverse complement strand
AAGATAAGTAGAGACGAAAGGCCGTGCGTCTTTACTAAGCATGCAACGTTTTTACAATGCATACAAGGTCTCTACCAGTTAAAGACTTCTTCCCCTGCTTCGGCCAGATTTTCTGCTAACCAGTCAGCTCCTGATAATTCCTGCTCCGAGAAACTTGTTGTTATACCAAGACACTTTGCACCTGCAGCCTTTGCAGCTTCTACGCCATTAACGGCATCTTCCACCACAAGACATTCTGAAGGAATAACACCTATAAGTTCGGCAGCTCTTATATAAATATCAGGAGAAGGTTTTTTATGTTCAACATCAAGTCCATTAACAACTGCATCGAAACTTTTATAGGTCATTCCCATCTCAACAAGATTTGCATCCATTTTTGTTTTGTCTGCACTGGTCGCCAGAGCGATTTTAAGCCCTCTCTTTCTACATTTCTCTATAAAAGAAGTAACACCTGGAAGAGTCCCCAGCTTACCTTTAATAAGCTCAAGATATATTTCATAGGTTCTTTTTTTGACAGTTGTTATATTAATGGGAAAACTATACTTCTCTGCAACACCGCCTAAAAAACGGTCTTCACCTGCTCCAATAAACTCAAAAAAATCTTCATGCTTTGCTTCCAGTCCCAGTTCTTTAAACATTAAAATAGCGGCATTCCTGATAAATTCCTCTGAATCTACCAAAACACCGTCCATATCAAAAAGTACACCTTTTATCATTGTTGCTCCCTTGTTTCTCTTTCAAGACTGACTATTATCCAGACTTCCTTCATTTTTACAAGTGTAAGTCTATCTTTTACAAATACTTTTACAGGAGGTAATACCTCATTGGAGTCAGCATCATCCGGAATATTGGGGTACCATCGAATATAATCAGCATGGAAAGATGACTCATCAATTTTTATTATTTCAAGATTGGCGATTCCATATACCTGTTCACCGGGATTGATTGTTGTTATAACTCCATCGCTCCAGTCCTGGGCAGATATTAGACCGGATTTACCTTCATAACCAGTTCTGACTCTGGAAATTACAAATAGTTGTGTAACTTCCTGTATATCATTTTTTCCAACACCTTTCGTAACACAGTCTTCCAGTATTTCAACATTCATATCTATGATTCCGTTGTAATAGGTACTGACAACCTCTTCTGCAGACATCCCTGTAGTTATTGGCGGTTCCAGGGCATTTTTAATTGGCCCGATACTGAATGATACTACAAATGTAATGACTGCTATTATTGCTGCAATAGTTTTCCAGTTATGTGAAAAAAATTGTTTTCTTTCAAATTGTTTTTTTCTTTTGCTTTGTTTTTTTTCTGCAGATTCCTGCAGCTGAAGATGTTGATGTTCACTAATAGTAGTAGTAATTGCTCCCCGTTTCTTCCAAAGTTTAAGCTGTTTTACCCAATCCTCAAGTTTTGCCTCTTTCAGTGAGAAAGCATTGTTTATTAAAGTAGAAATATTATCATCAATTCCAGGTTTAAGATATTCCACTGCTACTGGTTTGCTTGTACGCATCTTTTCTCTTATTTCAGTTATGGAAGTACCTGTATATGGCAGGTCCCCTGTAAGTAACTTATACGCCAGTACTCCAAGGATAAAAGCAAACTGTACTTTCCCATGGATATCAGGATGATTGTAAGGCTGCCAGAACCTAATACTTTCACTTTCTGAGAGTTGGTTTGTAATATAGTTTATAAGATGGGGTGGGAAGAGTAGAATACCTCCATCAGCCGGAATAAAAATACCAGGGGTGTAAAACCCCGTTACAGGAAAATTTTCATTAATGACTACCTGAAAAGCAAGAGCAAGCTTTAAAAGTATATCGATATCCGGCTTAATATCCGCAAGTGTATTACCGCTATAAAATGGACCGGGAAAAATAAGTTTTTCTTTATATTCAAGACTTTCTGTACATTTCCATTTATTAGATATTCCATCTTCTATCAACATGCCAGGCTCTGACAATAACTCCTGTCTGGATATCTGCTTGTATATTCTGCTGCTGAGATTGGTAGTAACAGCAAGCATTTTACTTCTATCGACAGATATCTCAGCTGCCCCGGTTCCT
Organism: uncultured bacterium; assembly: GCA_965371875.1. Classification (GTDB taxonomy): domain Bacteria; phylum Spirochaetota; class Spirochaetia; order B11-G9; family B11-G9; genus JAJRQE01. Next base: position 6,280 of record CBDVAD010000137.1, on the reverse strand, counting down.
GACTTTAGAATTTCAACTTCCAAAAGGTCCTCCATTAAGGGCAGCCACAAGGGTCGATATCCCGACCCTTGTGGCTACCCCTACGATGATACAATAAAAATGTGAATATATAAAGCCACCATAAAAAACGGTGTAAAGACGCGATTTATCGCGTCTCTACACCGACATGAATTACAAAACAAGGTTGTCTATATGCCCAGATAAGCCTTTCTTACATCATCATTTTCCCGAAGATTCTTAGCAGTATCACTTAATGTTATTCTTCCTGTTTCCATAACATAGCCTCTGTCGGCCAGCTTAAGAGCGAGGTTTGCATTCTGTTCTACCAGGAAAATAGTAGTTTTTTGCTCTTTATTAATTTTTTTAATTATAGCCATTATCTGCTGAACAATAATAGGTGCAAGTCCCAGAGAGGGTTCATCCAGAAGCAATAGTTTCGGTTTCGCCATTATAGCTCTGGATATGGCAAGCATCTGCTGTTCACCGCCACTCAAGGTGCCTCCCGCCTGATTTCTCCTCTCCCTTAGAAGTGGAAAGAGATCAAAGACATATTCGATATCCCTTTTAATTTCTTCTTTGTCGTTTCGAAGAAAAGCTCCCATATCAAGATTTTCACTAACTGAAAGAAAGGGGAAAATCCTTCTTCCCTCAGGTACCTGAATTATCCCCAGCTGGACTATCTTGTCAGGATCCATATGGGTTATATCCTGACCGTCAAAGGTTATCTTTCCATGTCTTGCTGGTTCAATTCCTGAAATTGACATTAGGGTTGTTGATTTTCCAGCACCGTTGGCTCCAATAAGGGTAATAATCTCACCCTCATTGATTTCTATCGAAACATCCTGTAAGGCTTGTATATTCCCGTAAAATGTCTGTATATTTTCAATCTTAAGCATCTTCATCTCCCAGATAGGCCTTTATTACATCAGGATTCTGCTTTATTTCATCTGGTGATCCCTGAGCTATCAGTTTACCATAATCCACTACAAAGATTCTTTCCGAAATACTCATAACAAGGCTCATATCATGCTCAATAAGTAGAATTGATATTTTATTGACATCCCGAATTTTAAGAATCATTTCATCAAGTTCTTTGGTTTCCTGGGGATTCATTCCTGCTGCGGGTTCGTCAAGGAGCAGTAGTGCAGGGTCTGTCGCCATTGCTCTGGCAATTTCAAGTCGCCTCTGGGCTCCATAAGGAAGATTTTTTGCCAGTTCATTAACATATTTATCAAGACCAACCTCGACAAGTATCTCATAGCTGTCCTGAATAACTTTCTCTTCCTCTTCCATTGTTGACTTTGGTCTGAATATAGCTCCAAGTATTCCGGATTTAAGCTTGCTGTGTCTCCCAATCATAACATTTTCCAAAACAGTCATATTAGAGAATAGACGAATATTCTGGAATGTTCTTGCAAGGCCTTTTTCAGTTACCTTGTTAGGTTTTAAACCATTGATTTTTTCCTGAGCATCTCCTGCCGGTGATATAAGTATATCTCCGCTAGTTGGTTTATATACTCCTGTAACACAGTTAAAAAAGGTTGTTTTTCCTGCTCCGTTTGGACCGATCAGGGCAACAATTTCTCCCTGATTAACATTAAAGTTAACTTTATCTACAGCTGTCAGACCACCGAATTCCATTGTTAAGTTTTTTGTTTCAAGTATAGGTGTCATTATTTCACCCCTTCTTTATCAGCGCCTGAGGGCAATGGTTTCGGTACAAATGTATATTTTTTTCTTATATTACTAATTATACCACCCGGTCTGAATACCATCATCAGTACAAGGATTGCTCCGAACATCAGCATCCTGTATTCAGAGAAAGCTCTTAAGTATTCAGGCAGAAGTATAAGAATCAGTGCACCTATGACAACTCCGAAAATAGAACCCATCCCACCAATTACAACTACGCAGAGTATCATTACTGATTCCCAGAGGGTAAAGCTTGCAGGATTTATAAAGGTTGTTTTTGCTGCGAAGATAACGCCAACCATTCCGGCCCAGAAAGCTCCAAGGGCAAATGTTGTAATCTTGGATTTTGTGATATCTATACCCATTGATTCACTGGCAATTTCATCTTCCCTCATTGCAATCCATGCACGACCAATTCTTGAATTTTCAAGTCGTCTGACTACAAAGATGGTAAAAAGCACCATTGCAATCATTATAAAATAAATATAGATGGTTGCTGTTTGAAGTTTAAAACTCATTCCGAAAAATCCGGGTCGGGGAATATTTGCAACTCCACTTGGACCAAAAGAAAAGTCATTCCAATTTTCCAGAATTATTCTTATAACTTCTCCAAATCCCAGAGTTACTATGGCAAGATAATCGCCTCTTAGTCTAAGTACAGGAATGGCAAGTAAAATACCCATAACTGTGGCCAGTCCTGCACCAATTGGCAGACAGATCCAGAAACTTAATCCGAAATGATGATTAAGTAATGCATAAGTATATGCACCTACTGCGTAGAAAGCTGCATATCCAAGATGTAATAATCCACCGAGACCTACAACAATATTCAATCCAAGTCCAAGTACAATGTACATAAGAGCGGTTGTCATAATGCTTGTCTGGTACATAGATGTAATAAAAGGGAAAGCTACAATAAATATGCCGAGGGCAATAAGTGCGCCCTGCTTGGCTCTGGGATTGGCATTTGCCCATTCCATAGCCCTCATCTGGAGAGTTTTTTTACTGGAAAGAGGGTTTTGCATTCTCTTTCTGTCTATCATATAGCGCCATAAGGTAGCCATTAGAAATGAACCTATACCCATTCCAATGAGGCTTCCCCACCGCCATACAACAGTATTTTCAATTGTATTTACTTTTATAACCATAATGGGAAATGTAAGAATCATAAACCATATGGAAATGACAACTGATTTCTTCACCTCTTTGAGGGTGAAGTATTTCTTTATATCTGACATGATTTAATCCCTCTCTATACTTTCTTGTTTTCAGGCCTGCCGAGTATTCCGGATGGTCTGAAAATCAGGATTATGATGAGGAACAGAAATGCAAATACATCCTCATAATCACTGGATAAATAACCGGTACCGAAACTTTCTGTCCACCCAAGGACAAAACTTCCAAGTACTGCTCCGGGTATACTTCCAATGCCTCCCAATACGGCTGCAACAAAGGCTTTTATTCCTGCAATAAAACCGATATAGAAGTTCAGCTGCCCAATGTGAGTACTTATCAGTACACCTCCTAATGCAGCTGTTGTTGATCCAATAATAAAAGTTATTGTAATTATCCTGCTTATGTTTATACCCAGGAGCTGTGCCATTTTGGCATCCTGTGATGTTGCTCTCATTGCCTTACCTGTTCTGGTAAATTTAATAAGATATGTTAACAGCACCATTACAATTGCTGTAGTTATCAGAATCAGAAAGGATGTGGAACTGATAAGATGTTTAACAGGTTCCAGAAATTTAAATTCCGGTACAAGTTCCGGGAATGGGAGGAAGTCAGATGTTTGTGCCAACAGAACATAGTTCTGCAGAAACATAGACATACCAATGGCGCTAATGAGTGCCGAGAGTCGTTGTGATCCTCTCAAGGGTTTGTAGGCTATTTTTTCCATTGTCACACCGTAAGATGCAGAGAAGAAAATGGCCAGAATTGTGGCAATCAGAAAAATAAGTACAGGATTCATCCCTGTAAAACTCAAAGCTGAGGCAATTATCAGGGCAGTGAACGCCCCTATCATATATATTTCTCCATGGGCAAAATTGATCAGTTTTATGATTCCGTAAACCATAGTATAACCAAGAGCTATCAAAGCATATATGCTCCCTCTGGTTAAACCGCCCACAAATAATTCGAAAAAGTATTGTAGATCCATATCGTAATATGGCTCCTTACTGTTGGAATGGAAAATACTTACTGAAGGAAGTCTGTTTGAAATTAAAAAGAGACAGTCTTGTGAAAGACTGTCTCTATAATGTTTATTAACTGGGTATTTCAGTTCGACGTATGTGCCGCCCTGAACCTGATACATTGAGAAACCTACACCTTCAGCATCTCCCCTGGCATCAAACTTAATCTTACCAAGAGTGGTTTCAACATAGCTTGATCTTAGAGCTTTTGTAACTGCATCGTATTCTGTGGAACCTGCAACTTCAATTGCATTGAAAACAGCAAGAACAGCAGCATATGCATTCAGGTAGAAAGCACCTGGATCTTCACCATATTTGTCCTGGTGTTCTTTTGTAGCCTGGATTGTAAGTGGGTTAGTAGCAGTATCCATTGGTCCGGAGGCATAAACGCCTTCAGCATATTCGCCGGCAACTTTAATAAAAGTCTGGTCCTTAACACCATCATCAGAGATAAAAGGAATGTCCATTGCTCTCTTTTTCATCTGGCTTACAATTTTTGAAGCTTCAGGGTGATAACCACCGAAGATTATACCATCTGCGCCGGAATTTTTGATTTTGTTAATTACAGCAGTGTAATCTACAGCACCAGGTGTAATACCTTCGAAGAGTACAACTTCTGCTCTTGAATCTTCTTCAAGGTAAGTTTTTGCAAATTCTGCAAGACCCTTACCGTAATCACCTTTGTCATGAAGAACAGCAATTTTTCTTAATCCAAGTGTATCCAGAGCAAATGCAACTTCCAGTTCCGCCTGAGCATCGTCCGGAGCAATTGTTCTGAAGAAGTTTGGATAGTCACCACTCTGTGTAAGAGCAGGATTTGTAGCTGATGGAGAAATTGCGAGGATACCGGAATCGTTGTAGATTCCCATAGCTGCTTTTGTAGCACCTGAACAGATATGTCCAATAACTGCAACTACTTCTTCACCAACAAGTTTAGCAGCAGTATTTGTTGCAACTTCCGGTTTACAAACGTCATCTTCAATAACAAGCTCAACCTGTCGACCTAAAAGTCCACCGTCTGCATTGATTTTTTCAACAAGAATTTCTGCAGCTTTTACAGTTGGAAGACCGTAGGAAGCAAGGTCGCCTGAATGAGGTCCTGCTACTGCAATTTTGATTGCAACTTCTTCTTTTTTCGCACAACTAACAATAGTAAAAATTGATAGTGCAACAATCAAAGATATGAATAGAATCTTTTTCATTACTCTCTCCTTAAAATTATGTAAGTATTCTGATCAGATAATCATGAATTTTGAAATAAATCAAGTAAAATTATACCATATCAACTAAATATAAGTTAATTTGCATACAGTATTGTAAATTCAGTATAATCTAACACCTGTGAATGCAGAATGGAATGGACTTTTCCACAGCTTATTAGTATTTTCATTAAATTGAATAAAAAAGGCTGGTCGCCAACAAGTTGGCCTGGTCGGGACTTCGTCCCTGCTCGGCTATGCAACCTGGCTGCTCGCCTATGCAACCAAAGGAGAATAGAATGATTTCCAATAAAGAAGTACTGGATGCTTTGAGTGTAATTATAGATCCTGATTTTAAAAAGGATATTGTAAGCCTTGGCTTTATTAAGAATATAAAGATAGAGGAAGGCGCAGTGAGTCTGGATATAGAACTGACAACCCCTGCATGCCCTATAAAGAGTGAATTTCAGAAGAGTGCAGAAGAGATTTTAGCAGGTCTTGACGGCATAAAAAAAGTTAAGGTAAATATGACTGCCAGAGAAGTTAAAAAATCGGAAAAGAATAAGAACGGACTTTCCAAAGTAAGAAATCTTATTGCGGTATCTTCCAGTAAAGGGGGAGTAGGTAAGTCCACTGTAGCCGCCAATATTGCCCGTGAATTAGCAGCAAGAGGATTTAAAACAGGTCTTCTTGATGCAGATATTTTTGGTCCTTCTATACCCACTCTTTTTAATCTGCATAATATAGATATCATGTCTGATAAAGATAAAAATATGATTCCCATAGATGTGAATGGACTTAAAATTATGTCTTTTGGTTTTTTTCTCGGAGATAGTCCCGCCATTTTAAGAGGGCCTATTGTTTCCGGATATATTCAGCAGCTCTTAACCGGTGTTGCATGGGGAGAACTGGACTATCTTATTATTGATATGCCTCCTGGAACAGGTGATATTCAGCTGACAATGACACAGACAGTACAGCTTTCCGGTGCTGTTATAGTTACAACAAGAGAAGCCTTATCCCTGGTCGATGTTGCAAAGGGTATAGAGATGTTTGAAACAGTAAAAGTTCCAATGCTGGGTATTGTTGAAAATATGTCACACTTTATATGTGATAACTGTGATAAAAAACACTATCTTTTCGGTAGTGATAAGGCAAATATTATTACTGAAAAGTACGGTCTTGAAACACTTA
>CBDVAD010000136.1:0-8363 GCA_965371875.1 uncultured bacterium | reverse complement strand
GAATACCAGTCCCACAATTCCCAGCGGAATAAGGTATATACTGAAGAAATACAGATTACCCTTTTTTATCAGTTTTATAAGCAATCTGAGGCTAAGTAAACCTACAATAAAAGCAGACAGCATACCACCTGCTATTACTATAGGGTCAACCATATCCAGAAGCCCCTCTGCATCCTTGAATTCCAGGATAAAAGCTCCAAGTATAGCAGGCAGGGATATTAGAAATGAATACTCTCCGGCCTTTTCTCTATTCATCCCTGATAAAAGTGCTGCAGATATAGTTATACCGGATCGGGAGATACCTGGAAGAACCCCAAGCCCCTGACTTATACCGGTTATTACACTATGCTTAATTCCAATACTGCTGTAATCAATATTGCCGCCCCAAAACTTACTTCCTATTAAAATAAAACCTGTAATAATAAAAAAGATATATATAAGAAACAGATATTTCTCCACATCAAGACCATTTAAACCTAATCCTATAACTCCAGTAAAAAATGTGGATATAATAATCATAAGAAAAAGTTTTCTGTTGATTTTATCTTCCTCACTGGTATTGCCCGTTTTAAAAAGAGAAATAATAATTCCCCATATTCTATCTTTAAAAACTATTACAACAACAAGAAGAGTTGAAATGTGAAGAAGTATATCAAAAAGAACAGGTACTTCGTGTAGATTCATAAAAGATTCAACAACAGCCAGATGACCTGAACTGGAAACAGGCAAAAACTCTGTAACCCCCTGAAGAGCACCAAGAAGAATAGATTGAATAAATGTCATAATTCAGGCCGTCCCTTAACTTAATCCCTCTGAATCGAGGCTTAATTTTTAGATTGAAGTACTGATATTTTATAGTACACAGTATATTAAAATACTTAATATGTGAACTACGAGGTTACCGGACAGCCTCAATTAATTCCTGTAGAAAAGACTTATTATTTTGTTGGGATATATATTATCATAAAGATAACCGTAAATTACTGATGAAACAAGGAGTTTGCGTCCGTAATGACTTGTTTCTTTAAATGGAACGGCTTCAAGAAAAAGATCATCCGGAAGCTCCGGATACTCATCCCTCCAGCGCCTCACCCTTGTCAGCCCGCCATTATAGGCAAACAATGCATCACTTAAGATATCTGTTCGTCGGTCAAGATTTCCCAGATACCATCCTCCAAAACCAAGATTAGTAGCAGGATCCTTTAAATCATAGTTTGAAACCCGGAGTCTCCCGGCAACATCAGCAGCTGTAGCCGGCATAAGCTGACTAAGTCCGACAGCCCCTGCAGACGAAACAACAGCCCGCTGGAAATGACTTTCCTCCCTGACAAGAGCTGTAAAAATATACCATTCCAATTCTTCTTTTTCAGATATAAGTAATATCTCTCTATTATAAGCATCAGGATAAATTAGTTTAAGATCACTTATACTCAAATTAAATCCATCCAGCTGACTGTAACGATTTAACAATCGTATGGATGAAGCAAAATTTTCAGACTCTGACAGCTTAAATGCAACTTTGCGTACCAAATTAAAATCAGAAAAAGGATTACTCATCAGATAATTATAAGCATCCAAATAATGTCCATACTCAAGCCATCCAAAAACAAGATTTTCACTTCCATCCATTCCAACGGACCCGGACACAGGGTTCCTGATTACACTTTTATTAAACATCCAGGGAAGCTGCCTGATATCAAAAATCTTAAGATAATTTCCTGCAAGTATTCTATAGTAAAGCCCTGAAGCAATACCAAACCCGCTTTCATATGATAAAGTCATTAAACGGACTATCTCTTCCTGATTAATATTGATATAGGATTCAATTCCTGCACGGGCTGTAAGATATGCATACTTTGATATTGACTCATCCGGACCAGAAACCTGTATAGTATTCAGAAGCTCATGAATAACTGTCCATTGCCCCTGCTGTACAAAAAAAGTTGCCAATTCTGCCAGAACATCGCTAAAATAATCGGGATCTGTCCATTTATCAGCCAATAATCCAATCTGACCTGCAGCTATTGAAGGTGAGTATCGAACCAGACTGTTATACCAGTACCAAAGCATCCTTTCATACTTCTTTCCGGTAACAAAAGGAAGTCCGGTCATGAACAGATCAGCGGCAGCCATAAAACTGCCTTTTCGCCTTTTTAGATAACCCGCTGTTTCATAGAGCCCTGCAATAAACTCATAAGTGTAAACTTCTCCAGGATCATAACCTCTACGGGAAGGGACAATAAGAAACTCTTCCATAAACTCTAAAAGTTCCGAACCTTTCCCTGAAGCATTTGCAGTCCTGTACATCTCATCCAAAATAACAGGAGAAAGGATAACATTATCTACAATGTACCCGTTATCCAGAGTATCAATAATTGTTTTTTTCTGGATTTCAAGAACTTTGATCATTGAGCGACTTGCAGAGTAATACTCTCTCTTAAACAGCTGGATTTTAAAATCAGCCAGACTGACAGTAGAAACAGGCAAAGTAATCCCGTATTTCTGAATTTGGGTATATGCATCCATTATTAATTCAGATGTAGAATTTTCTACAAGTAATTCTCTAAAATATTCTGCTGCAGAGTCATTATCTGCATAGAGTTTCGCTAAAAACTTAAAGTACTCGATCTTTGGGGAAGACTGTATTGAAGATTTTGATGAATACTTGTTTACTGCTGAGATTAAACTCTTATAATCTTCCTGTAGGTAATAGGATTCAAGTAGATTTTCTAAAAGAGCTGACTCTGTAAATCCATCATCCAGCAGACTGGAACAGACCTCAGATACAATCCTTAAATCCCCGACTCCTTGTCCAGCCATGGAATCCTTTAATCCTAATCCGGAAAGTAACAATGAAGACTGTAATCGAACAGCACTATTTCCATATTGGGAACTATTATTTAGATTCTCTTTGATCTCTTCATCTGCCAGATCCGGTTTTGACAAAGCATAAAAATAGGGCAAATCATTATCAGATAATTCATAGGAATAGAGCGGGTGCGCTATTATAACTGATAGAAGAATAATTAATAAAAGAAAAAAGCCTGATTGATTACTTTGAAGGGATAAAAATTTCTGTTTCAGCAAAGATGATATCTGGATTGGCAATACTGTTTTCTTTAACGATCTGATTATAATCCCTTGGGGAATCATAGAAAGAATAGGAGATACCCCATAAGGTATCACCCCATCGTATTCTATACCAGACCCCGGTGGTATCCAGGATCCTGGTACTTTCCTGTGCAGCAAGCACTGGAACTGTTGTTGTTTCATCTGACCCTGGCTCCTCTTCGGTGTTTTCCACTGGTGATGCAGTATCGTCCGCTGCAACAGCCTGAACTTCCGGCTGAACTTCAGCTTCGGCTTCTGGTACCGGGACAACCGGAGTTTCTGCCTGGGCTTCTGATACGGGTTCTTCAGTACCGGATTCTGCTTCAAGATCAGGTGCATCCTCTCCCTGAAGACTACGGAAAATAAGATACGAAATACCTGCAATTACTGCAATAGCAATTATTACCAAAAGAGCAATAAGAAAGGGATTGCCTCTTTTACTATCTTTCGGGGAAATCATCTCCGATTCCGGTAGAACCATCCGGGTGAAATCATCTTCCTCTACACCCCCCTCCTCTTCACCAAAATCAGGGGCTAAATCATCCAGTTCCAAATCATCAGGAAGTGCCGATTCTTCTATTCCTTCAGAGGGTTCCTCCAAAAATTCATCAAGGCTGTCCACTTGAAAGCTATCGTCAGCTTCAGTATCCCACTCTTCTGCACTGTCAGTTTCTTCTACAAAATCCGGTACTGAATAAGGATCTTCCTCAGGAATATCATCAAAATCCCCTTCCACAAGCTCGGGCATCAAATCTTCAGAAGCCAGAGTCTCTTCTTCAGAAATATCTCCAAAATCAAGATCTTCATCATCAAGGGACAGATCTTCACTATCAAGATCATCAAAATTAAGATCTTCAGATTCATCATCAAGAGAAAACTCAGGGACATCATACATGGCAGATTCACCAAGAGATTCCATACTTACACTTAAAGATTCAATCTGACCTGTTGCAAGATCACCAGCCTCAGCATTGAGAGTACCATCTTCATCGAAACCTATTTTCAGTTCAATATCAGAAGATTCTTTTGGACCCTGTGTAATATTCTCGATAAGAAGACTTCCTACATAGGCAGCATCCAGCAGTTCAGATCCTTCACCCTTATACAGATCTATCTGCACACTCTCCTGATCATCATTTACAGTTGTTAATACCAAGCGTTTTCTTTGGGTACTACCCTCTTCGAGAATAGGGAAATAAGAGCCGTCGGCTATTTTTATACCAATAGTAGGTTTTTCCACATTACACCTTCCTTACCTAAGATTAAAACCGTCTATATCTATTGTCAACAATTTTTTCTACATCCTTGACTTCAAAGCATCACGCAAGCATAATAAATAGATGCAGAATAACTATATATTCCTTTTACCTATCATACTAGGGTTACTCGTCATTATTATACTCTTCGTCACTACTTCAAAAAAACATAAGAATGATTCAAAGAAAGGGAAAAAACGGCTAAAAACCAAGAGTAATTCTGCTCTGCAGAAAGAAGCCAACCGTAAACTGGCACAAAACCCGAAGGATGCAGGTGCGTTGGAGACTCTGGCAGGAATCTACTTTGATGAAGAAAAATATGATAAAGCACTTCGAACCTATGAAATACTGATTGATCTGTGTGCCACTCAAAAAGAAATTGATGAATTTGATGTTACCCTTAAATTTGCCTTAAGTGCAATGGAGCTTAAAAGATATAATGAAGCCTTCAAAGCACTAATGATATGCAGAGGTATGAAACAGGATATATTTGAAGTTGATTATAATCTTGGGTATCTGTTTTTTAAACAAAAGGCATATGAAAAATCTGCTTCATTGCTTCTGAAAGCAAGAAAAATCAACCCCGAACACAATCTATGTACCCGCTATCTGGGACATTCATTGTTTCAAATTAAAAGAATAAAAGAAGCGGCACTTCTACTGCGAAAAACTATCGATATGGAACCCAATGACAAAGAATCTCTCTTTGTACTTGCCCAGGCATATAACAATCTGGGTCAGCAGGAACAGGCCCTTCGTATATTCACACATCTTAGACCTGATCCGGTAATGGGTCCCAATGCGACACTGTTTGCCGGGAAAATAAACCTCAAACTAAACAGAGAAGACAAAGCTATAATGGATTTTGAAATTGGATTGAGGCATGAAGCAATATCCAAAGATGTGAGAACAGATCTCCAATATAACCTTGCTCTTACTTATATAAAAAAGCAGGATCTTGGCAAAGCCCTTGGGCAGCTCAAGGAGCTTAACAGTAAAGTTAAGGGATACAAGGATGTCACCACGCTTATTAATAAGTATGATGAACTTAATAAAAATAGAAATCTGCAGACATATCTTATAGCTCCAACATCTGATTTTGTTACATTCTGCAGAAAGCTTTCTGCAACTTTCTATCCACAGGCAACTGTCAAAGTAATAGATATTTCAGTACAAAAAGGTCAGTATGCAGATATACTTACAGAAGTAAATACAAAAAAGTGGGATGATACAATACTCTTCAGATATATAAGATCTACAGGGCAGGTAGGTGAATTTATTCTAAGAGATCTTTATTCCAAGACAAAAGAGGTTAAGGCCGGACGGGGGTTCTGTATAACAGCAGGGGATTTTACCGAAGGTGCTCACCGATTCGTTGAAGCAAGACTGATTGATCTTATTGATAAAAAACAACTCATGGGAAAGATGGAAAATCTTGAATAAATTTCCTAAAAACTAAAAATACAAAAATTTCTTTCTTCTTCCAGAAAGGGTACTGTTACAGGCCGGATATCAACCTGAACCTGCCCAAGAGTCGAAATCTCAGACTTTATATTATCGATTTTACCTTTAAATGCAAACATTACACCTTCAGGTGATGTAATTCTCTCCAGAATTCTATAATAATCAGCAAGGTTTCTAAAAGCTCTAAACAAAACCAAATCAAACTTATCTTTAACCTCTTCAACTCCTGATTCTATAATCACTACCCTTTTCCCAAAACCAAGCAGGCTTATTATATTACGAAGAAATCCTGCTCTCCTACCGGATCTTTCGATGAGTGTAAAAGTGACATCAGGAAAAAAAATGGCAAGGGGAATCCCCGGGAGACCGGCACCTGAACCAATATCCGCAGCAGAGCTGAATGTCAGTTTTTTAAGTTCAGGTACTGCAGATAAAGAATCGAGAATATGTCTTATTATCAGCTGATCTCCGACAGCTCCCACCAGTTTATACCTGATGTTCCAGAGTTCAATTTCATCAATGTAGAGGCTGAGCATTTCCATCTGTGAATTGTCAGGCTCTATACCAAGCTGATTCAATCCATTCCTAAGGATTTCTATATTATCCATCTTCAGGCTTCCTCTTAAGCACCACCATCAATACTGCAATATCGGAATTCCTTACACCGGAGATTCTGGAAGCCTGTCCAATGGAAACAGGTCTTATCTTTTTTAGCTTTTCCCTGGATTCTGTTGAAATACCTTCAATGGCATCATAATCAAAGTCTAAAGGGATTGCTTTCTTTTCCATTTTACGAAAGCGGTTGACCTGTTTCATCTGCCGGTCTATATAGCCTGCATACTTTACATCCAATTCTGTATGTGAAATCCAGTCGACGGGATAATCCTTTATTCCGGATTCGATCTCTGATAACTGATCTATTGATACATCAGGGTTTTTTAATACCTGGTTAAAGCTTTTTCCAAGGTGCAGAGAGAAACCTTCAGGAGCATCCGTTAAATCAGATTCCTTTATATATCTTGATGAAAGCAGGGCCTTGATCTCCTCAATTCCCTCAATCTTTTTATTTAACCTTTCAATAACTTCCTCACTCTGCAATCCTACACGATAACCTTCCGGTGTTAAACGAATATCTGCAGAATCATGCCTCAGGTTAAGTCTGTACTCTGCACGGGAAGTAAACATCCTGTATGGTTCCTCAGTACCCAAAGTAACAAGGTCATCAATTAAAACTCCGGTGTAGGCAATGTCACGGGAAAGAACCAGAGGCTCTTTTTTCTGGAGTTTCATAGCTGCATTTATTCCTGCCATAAGTCCCTGACATGCAGCTTCTTCATAACCGGAAGTACCATTTGTCTGTCCTGCAATAAACAGTCCGGAAAGTTTTTTTGTTTCCAGGGAAGGATACAATCCGGTAGGATCCATATAGTCATACTCAACAGCATAACCGGGACGCATAATTTCCACATTCTCAAGTCCTGGAATAGTTCGAAGAAAAGCCTCCTGAACATCTTCAGGAAGAGAGGTGGATATACCATTCAGATACATCTCCTGACTGCCTATACCTTCAGGCTCTACAAATATCTGATGCCGTTCTCTATCAGGGAATCGTACAACCTTATCCTCAAGAGAAGGGCAGTACCTTGGACCATTCCCAATTATAGAACCTCCGTAAAGTGGAGACCTATGCATATTTGCATCAATTATTGAATGAGTTCTGTCGTTTGTAAAAGTTATATAGCAGGGTACCGAAGGGCGTTCAATTTTCCTGCTGCTGAAAGAAAATGGAAGCATGGTACTGTCTCCAGGCTGTTCTTCCATACGACTGAAATCAAGAGATGATGCAGCAACTCTTGCAGGAGTACCCGTTTTCATACGTCCAAGTACAAACCCTAACCGGCGAAGTGAATCTCCAAGACCAATAGCAGCAGGCTCCCCCAGTCTGCCGGAAGATGCCTGAAATTCACCGATAAATATCTTTCCATCCATGAAAGTTCCTGTTGTCAGAACCACAGCTTTTGCTGTTATCCTGTTTCCTCTTTCAGTTATAACTCCACTTACAGATCTTCCTGTAGAATCAAGTAAAAGATCGACCACTGTATCCTGGAAAAGAAAAAGATTTGATTGATTCTCCAATGTCTCTTTTGCAAGTCTGTTATAGGAAAATTTATCAGCCTGGGCCCTTGGAGCCTGAACAGCCGGACCTTTTCTCTTGTTTAGAGTACGAAACTGGATCATTGTAGCATCTATAATTTTTGCCATCTCTCCACCAAGGGCATCAACTTCTCTGACAATATTCCCTTTGGAAAGACCTCCGATAGCCGGATTACATGACAATCTGCCTATTGTATCAAGACTCTGGGTGATTAATAGAGTTCTAAAATTCAGTCTTGCAGTAGCCAGAGAGGCTTCAATCCCTGCATGTCCACCGCCTATTACAATTACATCATAATCCATATTATTTTCCCACACAGAACCCTGAAAAAATATTATTCAGGATATCCTCGCTCGTAACTTCTCCTGTTATTTCTC
>CBDVAD010000135.1:0-8364 GCA_965371875.1 uncultured bacterium | reverse complement strand
GTGCAAGAGATGAGAGGATAAAGCGGAAAAAATGTTCTCCTGAAAGAGATATTACCGCGATTATCAGCCCGAAACCTGTGGTAATAAGAGCCTCGGAGATACCACCAGCGACCAGGTTGACTGAAACTTTGTTTACACTTGCAATAGACTGAAAAGAAGCAATCATACCCGATACTGTACCAATAAAACCCAGCAGAGGTGCAATTGCGCTGATAGCTGAAAGGTATTCAAGGTTCTGAAACATCCTGTCAAAGGGAAGCTGTGTTTCCTGTGTAACGAGTCTGTCAAAATTTTCCTGTGTTTGACTGAAAAGATCAATATCCTTTAGGGAAAAAAATGACTTGCCCTTCTTTCCTCTGCTTTCAAGATATTCTATAAGAAGATGAATTTTTTTCTTAAATAGAATAATCTGAACACTTCTTTCCAGGATAAGTGCAATAGCTATTACTGAAAAAAACAGGAGGGGCCACATAAATATCCCTCCGGACTTAAATAGATTAAAAACTGTAGTGCTCATAAATACTCCTTAGGTTGCATAGCCGAGCAGCAAACTTGTTTGCGACCAGGCAGGATGCATAGCCGAGCAAGAAACGAAGTTTCTGACCAGGCAGGATGCATAGCCGAGCAAGAAACGAAGTTTCTGACCAGGCAATTAAAATCAATAAGAAAAACTCACTCCAATTTCACTCATCAGAAGAGACAAGTAGAAATCGGTGTCGGTATATGAAAAATCATAATCCCTTGAACTAAAATCCTTTGTAGTCACTCCAATTTCTCCTTCTAAATCTGTATCCAATCCTGTCATAATAAAATTCAACCCATCAATCCAGTTCGAACTGTTATAGAAAAGAGACATATTGAAGTGTTTAAAAGACCATTTGTATGATAGATTTGTTGTAAATTCATACTGGGGAACATAGTTTATTGCTGAATTATAATCCCCCTGTATCACAACTGGTCCGGCCCCCACATCTACTACAAGCTCAGGTGTAAAAGGAATTCCGCTATAAACCAAAAGGTTAAAACTTGCATGGAATCCCCCTTTATTATGGATTGCACTTGATTTTAGAGCATGACGAACTTCTGTATTGGGTGCTACCCATCCCCCGTCTGTAGAATGATATCGGGTCCATGAGTAAGCGTAACTTATGTTCCAATCCCAATAATCACCTGGAGATGTTTTCCATCCAATATCAAATCCAGCGGAATACCCATAAGAAGGATCAAGAGAAACAAATTGTTCATCCAGGTCTGTATAGGAGGTGCTCATAGAGATTCCTGACAGATCGTAATACCAGGAAAAATAGGGAGAGAAATTAATTGATGAATCGTTATTAAAACGATAATCAGCAAGTCCTGCGACCGAAGCAGCCATCGGGGGCTGATCGGCTGATGTTTCGGTGTCAAGTTCATAGTAAAGTTCATCCAGACGACGATCAATATAAGTGAATTCATCAATTACCCCTGGAGACCATCCTGTACTAATAGCCAGAGTCCATAAGTCTTGTGAGTAAATGACTTCTCCATCGAGTGACGGACGAAGGGTTCCGGTGAGTGGATACCAGAGGAGCCCGGTTCCTGCCTGATAGTTCAGATTTTGAGATGCACCAAAAAATTTTGCATAAGAGTAGGCTGAATAAAGTAATTCTTCAAAAAGAATATCATGTGCAGTTTGGTCTAAAACAGTTCCTGCTGAATCTTCCAGTAACCAGTTATCTGTATAGGTCCCTGAAAGATCAGAAAATCTATTATTCAATCCCCATAAAAAAGACTTGTCAGGATGGAAATTCCACTGTATTTCATCTCCGATCTGATATGAATTAATTCTGGAATTCCACATGTTTTCATAATCAGTAATATTGAGTGTCTCATCATCTGGAATATAAAGATTGAAATCTCCTTTGTTCTCATATACAGAGCTGAAAGCATAGAGGGAATTACTTAAATCAGCGGATGCAGAATAGATCCATTGAAGGCCTCCTGCAAGAAAATAAGGGCCGTAGTTGGACAGAAGAAAAGCATCATCAAATGCAAGATCAAAATCCCACATGTCATAAAAGCCAAGGAAATCAAATGAAAAATAATGGTTTGCCGGAGTGTAGGAAAGCCGCAGGAGAAAATCACCATATGATATACTCATTGGAGTATCACCCTCTTCCAATTCTGATTTGCTTTCAATGTTTCCCAGACTTGTAATCAGAGGCAGAACGGTATAATTCAGTATGGATTGATTGATAGAAAAGAGGCCGCTTACATTTTCAGATATCTGAAATGAGGTAATACCTGAAATATCCATAATTGATGGAGTAATGGTCAGTTCAAAGCCTTCGGCAGCTGGTTTAGGGTTCATTATGAATGTGCCCCCGATTCCCGGACCGTATTCTACCGGAACAGCACCTTTGTAAACATCAATGGAATCAACGGCTTCCACAGGAACAACAGCATCAGGATCCGGGTATCCAAAGGTGTGTGTATTTGTAGGTATACGGATGTAATTGTAGTAGTAATTATTCCAGTCACTTTCACCGCCGTAGACTGAAATTTCATTGCTCTTATTCATAGAAAAACGTCCAGGCGCACTATTTGAGTCATTTCCCGAGCCCTCTGAAATTCCGCCTTTTCCTCTGGTGAGGATATTAATTTCAGTCAGAATCCCTGCTTCCTGAGAAAGAGCATCGAATGGATCAGAGCGGGTAGAAAGTAATTCCAGCTCTTCTGAGGTGACACCCTCATTGGCTATGGTAGAAGGATCTTCATCTCCTGCCTTTACTACAATGGTGTCCATTTCAATAACTTCGGGTTCCAGGCTTATAATAATACTTTCAATGGGAGAAGAAATTAATTGCTGGAATTCAGCAAATCCAGGAGCAAGAACAAGAAGTGTGTATTCTCCATTATCGATATTTTCGAATAGAAAAGAACCATCTTCTTTAGTGATAAGAATGAGATCAAGCTCAATAAGAACTATAGTTGCCAGAGAAATTGGAGAGTTATCCTCTGATAGAATAGTTCCGGATATAGTTCCTGCAGAAAGAAGATACAGCGGTAAAAAGGCTATTATTAACACGAAGATTATAGATTTCACTCTGCCCCCGGATATTAAATAATAATACTATAAAAAATATGAGAACTGCTATCAATAAACAGGTTCTTTAAAAAAAATAACAACTTGTTATATCAAATTTGTTGATCTTCTTATTGATCAGACAGGGAAAAATGATTACGTTAAATATAGATTAGTAAAAAACTAAGCTATAAAAATAAGATTATTTCAGAGGAAGATATATAATTATGACAAAGAAAAATAAAGTTCCCTTTTATGGGCTGGCTGTTGATGGGAAGCGGATAGCCGGCTCACATGGAACGTATATGCCTGTATATGATCCTGCAACAGATAAAATGATAGCAATGGTTGCCGAAGCCTCCACGGAAGATGTTAATCAGGCAGTTGAAATCGCACATAAGAGGTTTCACAGCAATGACTGGAAGAGAATCAGTGCCCGGGAAAGGGGACGAATGCTGCATAAGGCAGCAGAGTTGATAAGGGAAAAAGTTGATTTTCTAAGTAAAATAGAATCTGAGAATGGAGGTAAACCAATCAGATCTGCAAGATCGGAGATAAATGCAGCAGCTGACTGTTTTGAATACTATGCAGGGGCAGTAAATAAATTTCATGGTCAGACTATTCCTTCTGCAGCAGATGGAACTCTTCTGACCTTTCGGGAAGCTTTAGGAGTATGTGCACTCATAATTCCATGGAACTTTCCTTTTTTGATTACAAGCTGGAAGGTTGCACCAGCCCTGGCTATGGGCAATTGTATTGTTGTAAAACCAGCGGGTCTTACCCCTGTAAGCGCATTGGTCCTGGCAGATATAATCATCGAGGCTGGTTTTCCAATGGGAGTTCTCAATGTCGTACCAGGCAGGGGCAGTGTTGCAGGGGAGGCTCTGATTCAGCATCCTCTGGTAAAAAAGATATCATTTACCGGGTCTACTGAGGTCGGTAAGCATATTATGAAAACAGCCGCTGATGGTATTAAGAGGGTTTCTCTGGAGTTGGGAGGTAAATCAGCAAATGTTGTCTTTGCTGATGCAGATCTGAAGAAGTGCATAGATTCATCAGTTTATTCTGTTTTTGATAATGCCGGACAGGATTGCTGTTCCAGAAGCAGGATTCTGGTTGAGGAAGAGATATTTGATACCTTTGTTACAGCGTTTGTTAAAGCTGTTAAAAAATTGAATATCGGACCCACTGATTCTGAAGAAACTGATATAGGATCCTTAATAAGCTCAGATCATCGTAGATCTGTATTGAATTATATAGAGATTGGAGATAAGGAAGGGGCAAAGCGACTTTGCGGCGGTACTGTTCCTTCAAAAGATGATCTTTCGGTTGGGAATTACATGATGCCTGCCGTTTATGTAAATGTTAAACCAGGGATGCGTATAATGCAGGAAGAGATCTTTGGGCCTGTTGTATGTATTATTCCTTTTAATAGTTATGAAGATGCCGTTAAGATTGCAAATGATAGTCCCTATGGCTTGTCCGGATCTGTCTGGACCCGTGATATCGGAAAAGCTATGCGTTTTACCAGGGCATTTGAAACTGGAATGATTTCTGTAAACAGCAGCAGCAGTGTGCATATTGAAGCCCCCTTTGGAGGGATGAAGCAAAGTGGAATAGGAAGGGAACAGGGAATGGCTGCCTTGGAGCATTACAGCGAATTGAAAACTGTGTTTATTTCAAATGATTAAAATTGCTGATGGGAATAGTTTAAAACATATTATCTGTTTTTACCGGAGAGTTTATGGGTGAAGTAACAAAAATATATCTATGCAGGGTTAAAAAAGAGCCGCGTATTGAGGTTAAAGAGGGTATGTTTATGGAAAATTTTGGTCTGGAGGGAGATGCGTACTCAGAGACCAGTGTAGATAAACAGGTAACAGTTTTTTTTAATGAGGGTAGAGATTCTCTCTCAGATGAACCCTTTTCAGGACTCTGTTTTCCCAGATTTCTGGAAACTATTCGAATTCAGGGAATTAAGGCGGATGATTTTAAAACGGATGCTGAAATTCAGGTAGGAGAAGTTATCCTGAAGGTTAGTAAACCCCGAAAAAAGTGCTATTCAGAATGTAAAATTATCCAGGATGGAAGGCACTGTGCCCTGTCCCGGGATGTTCGTTTCTGCAGGGTATTACAGACAGGAACCATCCGGAAAGGGGACAGTGTCAGTATACTGATTAGAGAGAACTAATCGATGTCACCCATCTCTACGGCTACTTCCTGTTCCAGTCCATATTCCAGACTGATTGTGTATGTAAAACTGTAGGTATCGTTGTTTTCATCTACTGCCATTACATCGTAATCCACATCATCCTCACCCACAGGTATCAGGATGCTTAGATACTCTTCGGGAAGGATTGTTGTAGTTTCATCCAGGAGATCAACTCCATACATATTTGAGTCAGCCGGAGAAACAAATATATAAAAAATCTCTGTTTCTATTTGATTGTATATATCAAGAGTCAAAAAATCAAAATAAGGCTCTTCTTCAGCCATATCTCTCTTACTGAAGGCAATAGTTTCTTCAGTACCATCACATATTGTATAATCGTAGATATAAAGTGCATCACCATTACTGTCAATTGCCAAAATATCAAAATCATTGCATTCATCCGGATAGAAAATATAAAACCCAAGATTATCTCTGGATTCAAGGACTCTTTCTGAATTGAGAATTTCGGGACCCCAGAAGTCACTGTCTCCAGGTGACATGAATATGTATTCTATATCATTTCCTGTTCCATTAAAAAATACTATGTTATTTAACCAGCCGGGATCAAAGGCGAATAGAAGTACTGGAATAATCAGCAGAAGCAAAACTATTGACATTTTTTTCATTATTTTTCTCCTTTGGTTGCATAGGCGACCAGCCTTTTAATAGTTATTACTACAAGTCTAGCTATTTAAATAAAAAAAGCAAGTGCCTTGTAAAAACCATTTGTTAATAATTGTTATGGTAGAGAAATTATGTTATAGTAGCCCATCATGAGAATACGATTTAAACTTTCAGTTGTAGAGCTGACAATGGCTCTTGGATTTTTTATAGCAATTTCTATTTCCCTCTTTTATCTGAATTCGATGATAAGTGTTAAAAATATGGAATATCATGCTGAGAGGTTTGTTTCCAGCCTTGACCGTATTAGTTCTCAGACTGAGGGTCTTCTGCACAGTGCAAAAATATTGTCCGACCTTAAGAATGACTGGAATGAATCAATAGTACAGTTTGAATCAGAGCTGGAGCTTCTAAAAGAGTCAAGGGCTGTTAATATCCTCGGCACTGAAAGAATCAGTGAGCTTGCTGCTGTTGAGGGCTGGTGGAAGCAGGTTAGTGAATGGCAAATTCAGCCGGTATTCAAACATCTGGATTCAATGATATCCAGGGGATTGGAAGAAGAGCTGGGTTCTGTTGGTATTATGCAGGCATATTACTTGAAGGGGGCTGATAATAAACATCTTACCGGTCCCATATTCTCACTGACAAATTATAGAGATAATGTTGAGGAAAACACAGAAGAGTTTTCAGAGAGGCTGGATAATTTTATTATTGGGCTTAGAGCACAATCTGACTTATATATACGTAATAGTCTTCAAATTGTTGTAGTTCTTGTAATTGTAACAATTATTTTATCCATGTTTGTCATAAATATTACAGCAAGGAGAATATCAGGACGGATAGGAAAGGTAGAAGATGCAGTTCAGGTTCTTACCAAAGGGGATTTTTCAAAAAATCTTGAGATTAAGTCAGGAGATGAATTTGAGGAACTTGCGAATCATTATAATACTTTCAAAGGTGAATTGTGGAAGAAGCTTGATTCAATCCTGGAATTTATGCTTCAGATAGGAGAGAGTATTTCTGAGGGTGTAGATATAAACAGTGCTTTGCACCATATTCTGGATTCATTTATTAAAAATACTACTGCCGATGCGGGTGCTGTATATATGGTTGATGAAGATCAGCAGTTTATCGATCTTATAGGACTAAACGGTTTTTTCCCCTGTCCATTTACAGTTCCGGCCGAATCTTTGAAAACGAAAGAGACCCAGACTGATTACCTTCGTAAGCATCCTATCGCTATTGGTGAAACTATAATCGGGCAGACAATTAAAACCGGAGAAGGAGTTTATCTCAAGGAAATTGGACATAATAGTATGCTTGCCCAGAATAGTCTAAGAGGAACTCTTCAGTATATACATTCAATTGCTGTAATACCTCTTATAATATCAAAGAGGGTTCTGGGAGCTGTGGTCCTTGTAAAAACTACAGAAGATATGGCTTTTACCGATATGGAATTCACCAATATGAAAACATTTGGTGACTATGCTGCACTGACGATAGATAATATGTATAACTTTACGGAAGCGGTTCAACGACGTGAAATTCAGAGGGAACTGATGATTGCCTCGGATATTCAGAAGAACCTTCTTCCCAGAAAAATTCCTGAGTTGAAAGGTTATGCTATAGGTGTTCATACTGAAGCTGCACGTGCTATGAGTGGTGATTACTATGATATTTACAGGCTGGACCAGAATAGAATTGCTTTGATTATATGTGATGTTGTTGGAAAGGGTGTTCCCGCTTCTCTGCTTATGGTAATGATCAGGACTGCAATTCGTTTTATTTCTTCACCCAAAAGGGATACAGGAGATATCCTGAATGTACTCAATAAGGGTATAACCAGAAGAATTGGAACAGATCAGTATGCGACTTTAAGTGTTACGATATTAAATGAGAAATCTGATCAAATTAGTTTTTCCAATGCCGGTCACTCTCCTTTGCTCCATTTTAGTCAGAGGGAGGGGGCTTTTGTCCAGATTGATACAAATGGTCTTCCTGTTGGTGTTGAAGCAAGTGAAACTTATAATCAAAAAGAAATCAAAGTGATTAAAGATGATATTTTTGTCTTATATACGGACGGATTACCCGAAACCAAGGGGGAAAACGGCAGCTTGTATACACTGGACAGATTAAAAAAGCTGATTTCTGATAGTTGGAAAAAATCACCGGAAGATATAGTTAATATAGTAGAGAACGATATCAAAGTATTCAAAGGTTCCCTGGATCTGGATGATGATCAAACTCTTATTATTATAAAAGTAGTATAAACGCTACGTCTCTACTGGAAATCCTGTAATATACTGCTGTTAAACCAGTCGCTTGTTATTCCTGAATCTGCAAGTGTGTAGGTTTCGTTATCTTCCTGGAATAGCTGGTCAACAAACCGTACTGTTTCTTCTTTTAAAAGTATTCTTGTTTCAATAGATTCTGATATTGGAAAATATATAACTACGGCAAACAGAGC
>CBDVAD010000134.1:0-8380 GCA_965371875.1 uncultured bacterium | reverse complement strand
ATATTAAACTTTTGAAAAAGAAGGGGGTGGATTTTTCTGAAAAATTTAATATTGCTTTTCTCATAGACGTTCCGCGAATACCTGAAGTTGCCGGAACGTATTCATTGTATCTTATTCTATAGCCTTGAAAACAATCCTGCAAATATAAAATCCCGGCAATTTGGGTGGAGTAAAACGGAACCAGGTAATTTGCTGTTGTACGCTGTTCAATAATTATTTTTCTCTTATTCATTATTATTATAATGTCAAAGCCTTATTAAATATTGTTTATGAATTATTCTTGTAATCTATAGGACATCGTTTTACTTCCAACGCTCAAGTCTTGGAATTCCACGAGTAAAGAACCAAGCAAGAATTCCGTTCATGCCTTGCTCTTTCATTTTTTTTATACACATTTTCTGCATCTTTTCAGATGTGTCAATTTCTGATGCCATCATAAATTCGCCTTCTTTGTAACAATATGAGCAATATTTTTCTGATTTTGATCCATCCTTTTCCGTGCCACCATTTCCTTCATCCATTTTTTTTGGCATTCCACAGCTTTGACAATTTTTGTAAATTTTCATAAAAATTCTCCTTAAAATTAATAAATTAAAAATATTTTGTATTCTCCTTATAATCATATAATGTTTTAAATTAAATTATAATATTATCATGTTGTTTTAGAAAGCCTATCTTTTCTTTACTTCTTAGAAAAATAATTATTTAATTGCGTACAACTACTATTATACGAATTTCACAATAATTTATACATTTTTGTTCCCAAATAGCTTTAATCAATAATATAACAATTTACTAAAATATCAATCAATAAAAACATCCACCTGGTAAAATATAAAAATACCCATAATTAACACAGGTAGGGCAAACCCCACCCCAACCAACCCCAAAACACCCGTAAACTACAAGTATAACCAATAAACGGGAGAAAAAAATGATAATCCACGTAACAATAAAAGGACAAGAAATCAAACTAACCAGAAAAGAATACCTCCGCAGATTCGCGGTCAACAAATAGAATAACCCCTACAACGACAAAATGCTCCGCAGCAACTACAGTGAACACAACACCAGGAACTACAAAAAATGACGAACTTCGGCCTTATAACCTGGGAATACTGCAAAAACCACCTCGAAATGGACGACAGAGACAAAGAACTAACAGAACTCCTGATATTCTCCGCATCTGCCGAAATAGAAATATATACAGACAGAAACCTGTTTGAGCGAGAAATACGCGAACTCCACGACGGCTACCTGCAGAAAGAGATGATAAATCTAAATATTTGTAGATCATGTTCTACAGGCGATATGAATAAAGGTAAATAAACTTGCATTCTTGTCACCAATAATATACACTTTTGGTGACACAGAGGTTAACTTTATGGCAAAAGGAATATTTACAGAACAAGTAATAAGTCGTATTTATGGACATGGTAGGGGTTATGTATTTACTCCGGCTGATTTCTCTGATATTGCCAAATCTGCCACAATAAAAAAAGCATTATCCCGTTTAACTGAAAGAAAACGCATTAGACGACTCCTGCGCGGCGTATATGACAATCCTGCCTACAGTGAAATATTAAACGAATTGGCGCCTCCAAATCCGGACCATATTGCACAGGCCATAGCCCGTACTCATGGATGGACAATAGTACCAGGTGGAGAAACAGCTTTAAACCTGCTCGGTCTTTCTACACAAGTTCCGGCTAGTTGGGAATATTTAAGTGATGGACCATATAGAAATTATGAATGGTTGGGAAATACATTGAACTTCAAACACAGAACCAATAAGGAAACTACCATTCTTTCTCCCAAAACAGCTCTTATAGTTCAGGCATTAAAATCATTAGGAGAGAATAACCTGAATGAAAAAGTAATTTCTACTCTTGCAAATCACATTGAGGAAAAAGAAAAAAAGAAAATACTTAAAGAAGCCAAATTTGTTACTGACTGGATATATGAGATAATAAGAGAAATTTGCCAGCCTGGAGAATTAACGAATGCATAAAGTTGCCCTTTTACCAATTCAGGACAGAGCTGATCTTTTTAGGGCAGCCTCACAAAAAATGGGAGTAAATGAAGCTATTATAGAGAAGGACTTCTGGGTATGCTGGACACTGGATTACCTATTTCATAGGAGTAAATGGAAAGATAAATTTTCCTTTAAAGGCGGAACCAGTCTATCCAAGGCCTACAACCTTATACAACGGTTTTCTGAAGATATTGATTTAATTATTGACTGGACTCTACTTGGATATAAAAGAAATGAACCATGGGATGATCGGAGCAATTCCAAACAGGACAAATTTAATAAGGAAGTTAATAGTAAGACTAATATTTTTTTGACTGAGTCCCTTATTCCTGCTATTAAAACTGACTTCTCAAAACTTCTTGGTCAGGAAGTAAAAATAAGCCTGGAAGATAACCAAAATGTATTATTCCATTATCCCAGAAGCTTTACAAATAATTCCATATTACAGGCTATACTTTTAGAAATTGGACCACTTGCAGCATGGGTTCCATCCGAAGAGAAAATTCTTACTCCATATTGTGCAAACTATTATCCCAAAGTTTTTGAAAAACAAGATACTTCAATACGTACAGTAATGGCAAAACGCACTTTCTGGGAAAAAGCTACCATTCTTCATCAGGAAGCTAACAGGAATAAAAACAAACAACTACCTCCCCGATATTCCCGACATTATTATGATCTTTCCCGAATGACAGATACTGTGGTAGAAAAGGAAGCTTTTTCAGATCTGAATCTTTTACAAGAGGTTGTTGCTTTCAAGAAAAGGTTTTACCGAAGCCCATGGGCTCAATATGATAATGCAAAACCAGGCACATTCAAACTCAGCCCGCTAACACATCACCTAAAAGAATTAGAAAAAGATTATCGAAGTATGAAGTCGATGCTTTTTGGAGACATACCCTCATTTGAAAAGATACTAAGAGATATTTCTAAACTGGAAATTAGGATAAATAAGTTGAAATAACCTCTCTTTTAGGCATATTTTTCTCAAATATGTAAATATTCTGACATTATCCCATTAAAAATAAATGAAGGGATGTCATAACAATCAACCTGAATAGTTTCTACTACCACTAGAGCACAGAAGAAGAGAAATAAACAAGAAAATATCTATACCTGACTTAATTAGTAAGTCTGACATTGAGTCTGACATTTTAGTTCTGACAGGTAAGGTTAAAGGGTGCTAAGAAATACCACTAAATACTATACATAATTCTTTACAATACAGAGAGTTAGTGCTATATTCTACTAAGATTGGTTAAGAAAAGATAAGCCGTATGAGAAGCGATATAGGGTAGTGCCCCAGCGTACGTGTCTGGGGGACACGGGGTCGGCAGTTCAAATCTGCCCAGCCCGAATTTATTAAAGGATAAACTGTTTATACAGTCTATCCTTTTTTATTTATTACATGCTGGGGGAATCTATATATTTTCAGATTTTTTTAGTCTAATAATCAATTATTTACCTACATTAAATTTTATTATTTGACTTGCCTTAAAAGTTTATGCCTGGCTACTAATGTGCCTTAAATAACCAGGATGCAAACAACCGAGTCATCAGGGGCATGACCACATAAGTCATCAAAATGACTGTGA
Organism: uncultured bacterium; assembly: GCA_965371875.1. Classification (GTDB taxonomy): domain Bacteria; phylum Spirochaetota; class Spirochaetia; order B11-G9; family B11-G9; genus JAJRQE01. The sequence continues at coordinate 4,750 of CBDVAD010000134.1, read as the reverse complement.
CAATTACGGATATTGCCATGTTAAATGTGCCGTGAAGGAAGCCAGACAAAGGATTTAGGACCAGGTTTACAAAGTTAATTGTTGGGAAAAGTGCCACAAATGTGACAATTGCCATTTTGTAACGGGGTGGTGGAGTTTGTAATGGAGTTTTCGGTAATGTAAACCAGTATTCCAAACCTGTCAGTTTTTGTACTTGAACATCTCCTTCAGTAAAATTAATTGCTTTCTCAATCCACTTTGCTCTAATTGGTGAATCTTCCCATTTTTTCAGGTTCTTATAACGATTAAACTTGATAATCACCACAGAATTTGAATTACTATTTTTTGAAGGCTTTATATTTTTTGTTCCAAGATACCCCTCAAAATTCTGAGCTTCCAGAGATATTCCAGCAGCCCATTCCTCAAACTCTTTTTCTCTACCTAATTTGACTCTTCGGGAAACAATGACGGTTACAGATTCTTCATCTATGTTTTGGTCTTCAGGGTTAGTCATATTGCTAAATGGTAGAAAAAATTAGAACCACTGTCAATCAATTTATCCAGGGACAATAATTTCATGTATAAAACCTTTTAATTTTTATCACTTATCTATTCCAAAAAAACTCCTGAAAATCGTCTTGATATTTTCTTCCATACACCAGCCTGTTGTAGTGCCTGCCATATCATTGCTGTCTCAGTTGCTGTAAATTTTAACAATTTATTCATTCAATTTCTCATCAAGACTATCAATCAGATCCTGAAGCACCGAACTCTTTCCAGGATCAACAAAAATATTCAGATTATCCATTGCCCTGGTACAGGCAACGTAAAGAAGATTCCTCTGTTTTTTCTCATCCTCTTCATTTTTAGGAGGGAAGAAAAAAGGAAGATAGAGCATTACTACAGGGAAATCCAACCCCTTACTTGAATGGATGGGACATAACCTGACCACCCCCTCCTGACGAAAATCAAATTCATCGTCTTTTATCCATACGGAATCATATCCAGCTTTCTTTATTCCGGCTTCTATACGACTCCTGACCTTTACTGACGGAATCAGGATAGCAATGTTTTCAGGAGCATAACCTATTTCTTCTATAAATACCTTTACCTTTTGTACAAGCAGTTCTGAAAGATGCCTGCCTTCTTTTGGAATATATATCTCCGGAGAAGGACCTTCTCTGAATGCTGCTGCTTCATCTGTACCCTCCCGATCTCCTCTCATAGTTTTCTTTCGATAAGTTTCAGCAAAGTCATGAATGGGAATTGTATTTCTAAAATTTGTATGCAGAACTCTGGTATTACCTCTAAGCTGGAAACCTCCCCTGGAATATGGTGACCGGGCCTGGTAAATAGACTGGTCTGTGTCTCCTGCAAGAATTACTGCATGAGCAGTTAACTCCCTGAGCACGGCCAGCTCTACAGGAAGCATGTCCTGGGATTCATCAATAAACAGATAGTCTATATCTCTTACCGGATCATCAATTGATGCATTTTCCAGATACCTTTTTAGACGAACTGCAGCAGATGAGCGGGTATATCCGGGACCAGGATTATTTTCAATTTTAATTTTTGCTTCCCAGACTTCCTCTCTATGCTCTCTCCGTAGAGGCTTCCCCATTCCTTTTCTAGATATGATCTCTTCCAGATATTCCTCTCTTGAAATATCCATTGCCCACAGGAAGTTTTCAACCTCATTCTGAAACTCATACTGGTCCATGAAGGCTGGACAGAACTCCTTTCTCCAGTTGTTCCAGAGTGTAAAATCAAGTTCAGAACCTTCATCAATTTCCTGCAGCTTGATCTCAAGAAATCCAAGTGCCGTAGTTACTATTTCTTCGGGATTTTCTATCTTCATAACCTCGGTCAGATAGGTATTGTACTTTGTAAGTGTATTTGTATAAGTAAGAAATAAAATTTTCTTTTTTTCTGAAAGATCCAGTTCCTCTTTTTGAAGCCGAAGAGCCTTTTCCAGAGCTTTTAATAAAACAAGACTTTTACCGGTACCGGCACTGCCTTTAACAAGGATATCTTTTGTCATATCTATTTCATCTATAAAATGCTGCTGTTCCGGGGTAGTTTTTAATATATCCCTCTCGAAATCCGTTCTGCTTCTTGAAATTGAAGATAAACGCCCAAGGACATCAAGATACTTGTCAAAATTCCCGAACTTACCTTTTACAGCCAGCTGCTCCTGCCTCTGCTCCTCAATCTCTTTAAGTTTATTCTGAAGATCAAAGCGTTCCTGTCTAAGTTGATCTACCCTTTCATCTTTTTTATGTATCTGTTTATTAAGTAAAAGAGTACTTGCATTAAGATCACTTATTTGACTCTCATACAGCTGAACCAGTTCTGCAGCTTCTTTGTACTGCTCATACCGTTCCAGGAAGGATTCATGCTCCTTTTTAAGTTTAATAAGCTGATATTTCAGGGCTATAAATGCATCTTCATCCACAGAAGCAGTCCGCCTGTCCCAGTCCTGAAGCAGTTTCCTGATTTTATCTGTGTTTACGTATCCCTCCAGTCCTTCAATTTTTAGAAATCGCAGGAAATTCCATGTAGATCCCTTTGCCTCACTTCTGCTGACTACTTCAAATTGATGACGAACTCTGTTTGTCAGGGTATGTTCCCGTTTAAGACTGTATATAAACTCAAGTTCTCTCCGTGTCGATACTCCTCTGTTTATAAGAACTGATTGGTAGTCATCCATCATTCTCCAGAAAGCTGAGTCTTCAATTCCAGGATATTTTATTTTAAGTGTTTTTTCTATATATGCATGAATTGCCAGGATGTAAAAACCAGGATCTGCCTGGCTTATGGAAAGAAGGCGTTCTGTATCTGTCATAGTTTTTAGTATAACACCTATCCAGTTAGATTGTCCTTCTTCTTATTACCCTATTTATTACTCAATTAAAATTGCTATTACCTAATTGATAAAGGCTTTTAACCTTTTAGATCTTTGACAATAATTCCAATGTCCTGTTATCCTGCAGCCCATTAAAATATTTTGCTAATGCCAATTCAAATATGTTTTCATTTTTCTGTACGTAATTAAAAAGTGTCATAGAAGATCTTAATTTAAGTTCATCAATACTGCCGAATATCTGCCTTGCTGAATAACCATCTAAATTGAGCACAATCCTTGTGCATTCTCTTATTCTGCTGCCTAATACTGGATGGTTTAGATATTCTTCAGCCTCCGGTCGTGAACTTATCGAATATTGTATAGACATCGAACTAAAGCCTAATCCTTTTATTTGGGGAAAAATAAACCACATCCAATGGCTTGTTTTGTGTCCATTTTTTAATTCGGAAACAACTGTTTCATATATTCCTGTCTGAGCTTTAATAAAGCGTTCAAGGTTATAAATATCTTCCATGCTGTTTTCCATTTCCCCCAATTTTTATGATACACTAAAATTACAATAAGATTGGAAACTATGGAGGAAAATATGAAAAAATTTTCTATATTAGTTTTGTTTCTCTATATTTTTCTATCCGGAGGCAGCATTGCAGCTGGAGGAATGTATGAAAATGTTGATGTGGAAAGTGCAACTCTGACTGAAAACACCCTGGTTAAAGTTCTGGATCAGGACATAGTACTTAAGGAAGATACCCAGGCTATGTTTTATATTCAGGATGGTGTTGTATCCGATCACCTTTATACAGGGACTATAGCTGAACAGGCAGTTTTTATCATTCAGGATAAAGAACTGGAAATTCCTGCAGACACTAAAGTTTGGTTTTACGAAAGTGGAAGGCTTAAATATACCTTAGCCATTTCCAAACCAACTACTTTCAAAATACAGGGAAAGGAGATTCTTTTTACTGCTCTGTATGATATGTATGTACCCATGGGATTTCATGAGAACGGTAATTTTTATCGTGGCTATCTGGCTGAAGAAACCTCTTTCAATGTTCAGGATAAGTCAATAACAATTAAAGGTATGTCTGAATTCTCTGAAACAGGCCAACTGCTGTCCGGAATCCTAACCGAAAAAGAAACTTTTATAATCCAGGGCAAACCGATTGTGTTCCCTGGGGAGAAAACTATTTCATTTCACAGGAACGGTTCAGTTAAAGCCTATGTCTCTTTAGAAAATGACACTTCTTTCATGGTACAGAGCAAAATGGTGTTGTTCGCATCTATTCACCGATCTTTCCAGAGTATGGAATTTTTTGAGAACGGTGATGTAAGAACCGGAAGTTTGGCAGAAGATACAATTTTAACTGTCCAGGGCAGGGATCTAATGTTCAACGAACTGAGTTCTGTTACATTCTATGAAAATGGTTCACTTCTAATTGGAACACTATTGGATAATACACTTCTCCTGGTACAGGATAAACAAGTTTTATTTAGAGGAGGAGGACGGAAAACTATCTGGTTTTATGATGATGGTGCTCTGAAAAGCGGCTATCTGGCAGAAAATACAGAATTATATTTCGAGGGCAGCCCTGCACTAATAGATAAAAAAAGCTATGTTCAATTCGGCAATCAGGGAACGCTTATTGAATATGTTGGAGCTGACGATTGATTTTTATAACGATCTTCAACCGGTCACAATTTGTGACCACTTTACTCCTTCTTCCTCTCTACAAGCCCTGCTCCTTTCTCAGTCAATCTATACTTCTGCAGCCGGCTGTTTTGTTTATCAGGAATGGTCATTACAATTAAATTCTGATTAAGAGCCGGATGTAAATAATTTTCTCTAAATGTCTGACGATGTTTTAACCCTAATTTCTCACGAAACTCACCTGATGAGAGTTTCCC
>CBDVAD010000133.1:0-8415 GCA_965371875.1 uncultured bacterium | reverse complement strand
CAGCAGGAAGTTGCTACAGATCAGGTATCTATTTACTTTCTTAATGGAACATGGCTCCCTAACGAAGTTATGGGCACAGCCGGTGAAGATTTTAAATGGGGACAGTTTGCTTATCCGGCAGTTCCTGGCGGTGCAGCACCAACAGCTGGTACTTTTGGAGCTCAGGGTTTTCAGATTAATAAGGACTGTGCTTATCCTGATGAAGCATTTGCACTTGCAGCTCATCTGACCTCAGGTAAGTGGGACACAGAATTATCAGCTAAAACCTATGGTGCTCCTATGGACACCAGTGCATCCTGGCCTTCCCAGATCGAAGGAAGTCAGCCTATTTTTGAAGGCTTGAAATCTTTTGTTCCATGGAGCGGCGGTCTTGCAGCAGATACAGATGCATTCCCGGTAATTAAAGCCGAATTTACCAGCCTCCTTGCAGGACTGGTGACAGCTGAAGAATTTGTTGCTAATATTAAAGCAGCGCTGAAATAATTATTACCAGAGTCTCATCTTTTAGAGACATCAGCGGGGCACCTGAAAGGGTGTCCCGACTTTTATTTAAATGGGGTATATGAAATGAAACGCAATAATACCATGATGATTTTGTTTTTGGGACCGGCCCTTTTTACATTCTGTCTGGTGTTTCTATATCCAACTATTCGTACAGTTTTTATGAGTTTTTTCTATGTTCAAACTGTCACAGACAGTATTGGGCTCTGGGAATTTGTAGGTATTGAAAACTATAGGAAGCTCTTTGCCAGTACCATGTTTGTTCAATCATTGAAAAATATATTTAATATCTGGTTCTGGGGCGGGATTGCTGTATTTCTCATTGCTATTCTCTTTTCTATGATGCTCACCTCCGGATTAAAGGGTAAATCTTTTTTTCGGGCAGCCCTCTATCTTCCAAATGTAGTATCAGCTGTAGCCATGGCTACTATGTGGATTCAGTATGCTTTTAACAGCAAATACGGTTTGTTTCATACTTTTTTTAATTTTTTGGGTATGGAAAACATGGCTGCCTTTAAATGGACTTCTCCTGATCATCAGTTCTTCGCCATGGTAACAGCCTATAGTTTTGGTATGGTAGGTTATTATGTTCTGATATTTATGGCTGGAATTGAAAAAATACCTATCGATTACTATGAAGCAGCTACCATAGAAGGAGCCAATATTTTTAAGAAATTCAGGCATATTACTTTTCCTCTGATGCAGGGGGTGTTTCGAACCAGTATTGTTATGTGGTCAATTTCTTCTGTTGCCTTTTTTATCTGGTCCATGATGTTCTCTCCTCTGGACCCGGATGTGGGTACAATTACCCCAATGATATATATGTACAATCTGGTTTTTGGCCGAAATCTTACTATGACAGATCCCCGTTTACTGAATGCCGGTGCCGGTGCCGCTGTCGGAGTTATGATGACTATTCTTATTCTTACTGTTTTTGGAATGGTTAACCTGCTTATTCGTGATAAAAAGCTGGAGTACTAGGAGATATCTTTATGAAACAATTCAATCTTAAAATAAAACCCAGGACTCTGGCACATATGCCCAGCTATACTCTATTGATTCTTTGGGTGCTTTTCACTACCGTTCTGGTTGGCTGGATAATGGTCGCTTCTCTTTCAACAACCAAGGAAATTTTTACAAATTCCCTTTTAAAATCCGGAATCCATTTTAATAATTATATGAAAGCTTTGGTGAATCATAATGTTGGGAAGTACTTCCTGAACAGTATGCTCTACACATTTTCCTCGAGTTTTGGAATCATCTTTATTGCTGCGCCTGCGGCATATGTTCTTTCCCGATTCCGGTTCCGGGGTAACAAGTTTATTCAGAATATGTTTGTTGCTTCTCTCGGCATCCCCCAGATAATGATTATTCTGCCCCTCTTTGCCCTGGCCTCTCAGCTGCGGATGACTAACTCCCGGGGCCTGCTGATTATCCTTTATATCTGTATTAATGTTCCGTTTACAGTCTTCTTTCTTCAGAGCTTCTTCTCTACCCTTTCCACATCTTTTGAGGAAGCGGCCTCCATTGATGGCTGCGGACCCATACGGACCTTCTGGCTCATTATGTTTCCTCTGGCCCAGCCGGGAATTATAACTGTGGGTATTTTCAATTTTATTGTTTTGTGGAATGAATATTTTATAGCTTTGATCTTTGCCAATACTTCAGCCCAGCGTCCTCTGGCAGTGGGGCTGTATGCAATGATCCAGTCTATGCGCTATACAGGAGACTGGGCAGGAATGTTTGCAGCAGTTGTTATTGTGTTCGTCCCAACCTTCATTCTCTATATTTTTCTTTCAGAAAAGATTATTGCAGGTGTTACTGGTGGAGGTGTTAAAGGTTAGATGAGAGTATAGGAGAATAATACTATGAGTCTTTATACTGAAACCATTTCTATACAGGGATCCTCTCTTGGGGAAGAAAATCCCCTTCCCCGGTTTAAAAACTCCAACAGGAGTCATCCCAGCAATTATGATAAAACCTTCCTTCCGGAAGATAAAGTTTTGTTCGGATATGAAACAGGGTTTCGGGTTCTTCCATACCGGATGCAGGATTCTTATTCCCGGAATCGGGAACAAATGGATCTGAAAACAATTGTTCTTGAAAATGAACATCTAAAGGCCGTTTTTCTGGCAGATTACGGCGGGAGACTTGTTTCTCTTGTAGAAAAGAAAAACGGCAGAGAACTTCTTTTCCGAAATTCTGTTTTTCAGCCGGCTAACCTCGGTATTCGGGATGCCTGGTTCTCCGGGGGGATAGAATGGAACATAGGACAGTTAGGTCACACAGTTTTAACATGCTCTCCTCTTTTCTTCGCACGAATGAAGGATGAAGAGGGCAATGATTTTCTTCGGGCCTGGGAATACGAAAGATCAAGACGGATATTTTTTTCTATGGATTTTCATCTTGCTCCCGGAGCCATGCAGCTGGCCATGTATGTTCGGATTGTTAATGATAATCCTGAACCTGTTCCCATGTACTGGTGGACTAACATTGCAGTTCCTGAGGAGAAAAATCTCCGTGTGTTTTCCGGAAGTGACGAGGTTATTTTCATAAAGCCAGAATCTAATATTGCAGAAGGGAGTGACCATTACTATGGTCGGTCCACTCTGAACAACCTTCCCTCTTTGCCTGGAAGTGATCCCTCTTATCCTGAAAATTTTGAGTTTTCCAGTGAATACTTCTTTCAGACTCCTGCAGACCAGGGTTCCCCCTGGGAAGCGGCTGTCTATGATGACGGTTCAGCCTTCTTTGAACGTTCAACCTCTACTCTGCGGTACCGTAAGATGTTCTGCTGGGGAAAACACAGGGGAGGACAGCACTGGTGCGACTACCTTTCCGAACCAGGGAAGGGTAACTATGTGGAGATCCAGGCTGGAATGGCTCCCACCCAGGTCCACGGTCTGATTATGCCGGAAAAATCTGTCTGGGAGTTTACCCAGATATTCGGTAGTTTGAACCTTGACCCGGATGCATCTGTTGGAGAGTGGGTAGATGCCCGGGACCGGGTGGATACATTTATAACAAAGATTCTTTCTCCGGAACAGGTTAATCAAAGGCATGAGATTTACAGGCAGTATGCCGAACTAAAACCGGAGGAACTACTCCATCAAGGTTCGGGATGGGGGGCCCTGGAGCGTCGGAGGAGGGTAGTCGATAAGGATATCCGCCCAATTCCGGAAGGATTTCTTTTTCCCTATTCCTCTATGGATATTTCACAGGACCCCTGGATCTCTCTTATAGATAAAGGTACCATGCCTTTTCTGTCGGAAGGGGAGACTCCTGTATCCTGGATGGTAGATCCTTCCTGGAGAAACCATCTTGGGTCTGCAATCAGTATTCAGGAAGATGATAATCCATGGGCGCTTGTTCATCTGGGAGTACTTCTTTTTGAAGGGGATAAAAAGGATAAGGCTGTGGAAGCCTGGCAACGTTCCATTGCTTTAAAACCTACTTCCATGGCCTTAAGGAATCTGTCATGGGTAGAAAAGGAGGGTGGAGAGATGGATAAAGCAATTAACTTTTTGCTTCGTGCCGTAAAACTGGAAGGCACAAATCCCAAAGAATATTTATCAAGAGAATTAATAGAACTGTACCTGAAGGCGGGTTTGTATAATGAAGCCTGGAAATATTTTGAGTCTCTTCCCGGGCACCTTTCTGCTCTTGAAAGAATAATCTCATCGGCTGCTCCTGCAGCTTTCGAGACAGGTCATGAGGATTTTCTAAAAGAGGTTTTTCAAAGAGATTTTGCCTATATTAAGGAGGGGGAAACCAGATTAGTTGATCTGTGGAATGCATATTCTGTCCGGAGAATTGCTCATATAAGAAATATTCCTGTAACTGATAAATTAAACCTGGAGGTTCAGAGAACCTGTCCTCCTCCCATGGGAATTGATTTTATGATGAGCTGATTCTTTCTCAACTATTTCCACCATCTCTTCAAACTGTTTTTCATTCCCTGCCATTAGGGCTCTTGCAAATAACCTAATTATTACTGTTCAGGGTGGTATCGGGACTCCGGAAGAGGATAACTATAAGTTTACTATGCAAAAAATTATAAACTCTGTAGAATGATAATATCCAAACTAATGGCAGAAGTGAGAGGTTTATGGCAGATTCTTCTTTTTGTGATATTGTTGTCAGTCTTTCGGCTGTAATTGTTTCAGTTGAGAATAATCGACCTCGTATCCTTATGCTGCCTCCAGGTGGGGAAAAAGAATATGCTTCCCTTCCCTATGGTCTCTATTCTCCCGAAAGCCACAGGACTCTGGAATTAGGTTTGAAAGCCTGGGTAAAGTCCCTTACCGGTCTTGATCTGGGGTATGTAGAACAACTGTATACCTTCGGAAATCTCTTTCGCAGTCATACCCATGAAGAAAAAGGGGGGAGGCTTTTAACAATCAGTTATCTTGCACTGACCCATTCTTCCAGGATCTCAGAGGATTATAATGCCAACTGGCAGAACTGGTACGATTTCTTTCCCTGGGAGGATCATCGAAAAGAAAGGGCAGCAGCAGCTGATCAACTTCTGGAAGAACTCTATGACTGGGCTGATGAAGCACCGGACAAGGTCCGGAGACTGGAAAGACTGGAACGAATTCAGTTTGCTTTCGGAGGGGGGGAATGGGATCCTGACAGACTTCTCTTTCGTTATGAACTACTGTATGAAGCAGCTCTTATTGCAGAAGCTGTACGGGATTGGAATGCCTGGCCAAAAGAGGAAAGGGTAAGGCTTCCGATCAACAGGGAGAATCCCGGACGTATAAGCTGTAAAGTGGAATCTGGAAGACCTCTTATGTATGACAACCGGAGAATTCTTGCTTCCGCGATAGGAAGACTTCGTGGGAAATTGCGGTACAGGCCTCTGGTGTTTGAGCTGCTTCCGGAAAAGTTTACCCTCCTGCAAATTCAGAATGTTATGGAAGCTATAGATGGAGTTTCACTTCATAAGCAGAACTTTCGCAGGCTGCTCCTTGCCGGTGGGCTGATTAAAGAAACCGGTGAGATGGACAGAACCAGCCTGGGCCGCCCGGCATCCCTATTTCAGTTTAGGAAGAGTACCCATATGGAGCGACCACAGATTCAGATGGTGCACGGCAACAACTGATCCTCTGAATTACCTCTGATATCGTTATTATTTAGTTGAAATAGGGCTAGATCTCTCTTGACTTATACTCTTTCTGAGTATAAGTTGTACTCAGAAAGAGTATAAATAGGAGGTGTCATGTCTGTCACTGCATATACAGAGGAAGTTAAAAAAACAACGGATCCGCTCTACGAAAAAGTGAAATATGTCATACCCGAGGTGGAGTGGCCCGTTTATGTCGAATATATCCATCGTATAAATCAATTGAAAAAAGAAAAGAACGCTGTTATTCTGGCCCATAACTATATGACACCTCAGATTTTTCATGGTATTGCGGATATCGCTGGTGATTCCCTTGGTCTTGCCAGGGAGGCTGTTAATACAGAAGCTGATATAATCATTGTCTGTGGTGTACATTTTATGGCCGAAACAACCAAACTTCTAAACCCTGATAAAATAGTAATCATTCCTGACCCTGCTGCCGGTTGCTCTCTTGCTGAGTCCATAACCCCGGAAGATGTACGGGCCCTTAAGGTAAAACATCCCGGTGTTCCGGTTGTCACCTATGTGAATACCTCAGCCGATGTGAAAGCGGAATGTGATATTTGCTGTACATCAGGTAATGCTCTGGAGATTGTTGAATCGTTGGAGAGTGACAGGGTTATTTTTATTCCTGACCGTTATCTGGCATCCTATGTGGCCCGCCGTACAGAGAAGGAGATTATAACCTGGCCCGGCAGCTGTGAAGTTCATGAGAAATTCACTCCTGAGGAAATCGGCAGGTTTCGGGATGCCGTACCCGGACTTACAGTTATTGCTCACCCTGAATGTCCTCCGGAAGTACTTGATGCTTCTGATTATACCGGTTCCACAGCTCAGATGATTGATTTCGTGGGACAGAAAAAACCGGAGAACATCCTTATGGTAACTGAATGTTCAATGAGTGATAATCTTACTTCAAGTTTTCCTGAAGTGAATTTTATCCGGCCATGTAATATATGCCCCCATATGAAGCTGATTACCCTGCAGAAGGTTCTTAAATCTCTGGAGGATCTGAGCCCGGTTGTAGGGATATCTAATAATGTGGCCCGGAGGGCACGTTCTGCTGTAGAGCAGATGCTTGCTGTAAAGTAGTTACCATGAAACATATCAGAGGTTATCAGGTAATTGTTGTAGGTGCCGGAGCAGCAGGATTAACTGCAGCTCTTCACCTTGCTCCTTTGAAGACGCTTGTTATCAATAAGGTGAAGAATGAAACAGGTGGTAGTTCTCCCTATGCTCAGGGTGGAATTGCAGCAGCAGCTGCTGAAGGTGACAGCCCGGAACTACATTATCAGGATACATTGATTGCAGGGGATGGTCTTTGTAATCGGCAAATGGTCACCATCCTTACTGAAGAAGCCGGTCATGCTCTCGATTTTCTTCTTGATATAAAGATGCCCTTCGATCGTGATGATAAAGGCAGCATCCTTTATAACCGGGAAGGTTCCCACAGTCGGGCCAGGATACTCCGCTCACAAGGTGACAGTACAGGGGTAGCTCTGATGGATACACTTAAGAAGGCAGTAGATGAGGATGAACATATTACCTGTCTGGAAGGATGCATGGCCAGGGATCTGCATGTAAGGGATAATAGAACTGCCGGTCTTTTTGCCTGGGATGGTGAAGACTGGATTTACTTCGAATGCAATAAAATCATCCTGGCTGCGGGCGGTGCGGGCCAGGTATTTTCCTGCACTACAAATCCTTCAGAATCAACGGGTGATACCATTGCTCTGGCAGGGAGAGCAGGGGTTCCTTTAAATATGATGGAGATGATTCAGTTTCATCCTACAGCTCTCAATGGAGGGAAAATCAATGGCAGAATTCCTCTTGTAACGGAAGCCATGAGAGGAGCCGGAGCACAATTGATGGATGAAACCGGCAGACGGATCATGGAAGGAGTTCACCATCTGAAGGAACTGGCTCCCAGGGATGTAGTTGCAAGGGTTATATGGAATACAATCAATCGCGGCGGTCGTGTTTTTCTTGATGGAAGAAATATTCCCAATGTGGAAAACCTCTTCCCGACAGTCTCTGCCTCCTGCAGAGAAAACGGTATCGATATTCGAAAGAATCCGATCCCGGTTACTCCCGCTGCTCATTACATGATGGGTGGTGTTCTTACCGATACAAGGGGAAGGACAAACATAATGGGGCTCTGGTGTGTCGGTGAATCTGCCGGAAACGGACTCCATGGTGCCAACCGGCTGGCCAGCAATTCCCTTCTGGAATGTCTGGTATTCGGAATAAGGACTGCAGGAGATGTGCAGAAAACATCATTCAAACCCATTGAGGAAGATGAAACTTTACAACCCATGGTTCTTTCCCTTTCTCATGGGGTGATGGAGAGTCTCAGACGGGAACTGCAGGAGCTTATGTTCACAGGTTTCGGACCGATAAGAACCCGGGCTGGTATGAAAGATGCTGAATCCAGGCTGAAGTTTCTGGAAAAGAAAGCATACAGTTTTGGAAAAGTGTCTGTATCCGGACTTAACAGGGCAAGTGTAAGAAAGATTCTCGAACTTGAAAATCTTCTCTACGTTGCCCGGGAGATTGCCCGGGCTGCACTGGATAATCCGGTGAGCAGGGGGGCCCATTTCCTGATTGAAGAAAATAGGAAAAAAATAACCGCCTGATTTAAGGAGTTAATTAAAGAGATGGAAAATCTGCATCCTCTTCAGTATGAAGAACTTATAAAAAATGAAATCCGCGCCGATATCGGCTTTGCCGGAGACCTTACAAGCAATTTTTTTATCCCCGCCGATAGAAATGCAACAGCATCAATT
>CBDVAD010000132.1:0-8510 GCA_965371875.1 uncultured bacterium | reverse complement strand
GTATTTAATACAACACTAAATCTTGAAAATGAAAGTGATGGTGGAATATTACTGAACTTCAAAGCCACCGATTATATTGGAAATGAAACAATCAAACAATTCCTTATTATTAAAGACAGTGAACCTCCAAACATTGAACAACTTACACCACTATCAGATTTGGAAGCCAATGGTAAAATTACATTTACAGGTAAAACACAGGATAATGGAAGGATACAGATTGTTGAATTTTCGGAGGATGGTGAAAACTATATACCCATAAAGAACACAGAGTTCCCTGCCCTGCCAATCGACCTCACACTGTATAATGAAGAAACAACAGTCTATTCGTTACGGATTACAGATGAAGCAGGAAATATCACTATCTTTACTCCATCTTTGAAGATTGACATGGAGAGCGACAAACCGAAAGTTCAGATTCAAATACCAAGAGAAGATGAACTGATCCAGACTGATTTTATCATCTCGGGAATGGCGTTCGATGATGATGATGTCAGCGCAATATTCTACCGGATCGATGACGGTGATTTTTTGGAAATAGAAGGGGCCAATAGTTTTGAAATTCCTATTCAAATAAGAAACATTAGCGATAACAGACATACAGTCGAGATAAAGGCTGTTGATCCTGGAGGGGTGGAGAGTGAAATTACGACACGGTCCTTTAATGTATCCAGGAATGAACCTGTTTCTCATCTGACAGAACCCTCAATAGAAAGTACCAGGAGAGGCCGGATAACGATATCCGGAGAATCATCTGATGACAATGGCATTAAAATGGTTCTTATATCCTATGACAACGGGAATACTTTTAATAGGGCTGAAATCATTGAACAGCTTGTAGAAACAGAAGGGAGCTCTGCTGAGATTTATGATCTGACACCGGAAGACGAAAGAAACTCACCTGGAACTGAAACTTCAGAAATTTCTGAAGAAGGTACAACAGAGAGCAGAGACTTAGAAACAGAAGAAAATGAAGAAGAGACAATTATAACTGAACCGCAAATTTCTGTCAGATGGCAATATATACTTGAGACAAGGTTGATAAAGGATGGTACCCACTCTTTATTAATTAAAGCAATCGACAATAATGGTATAGCAGGACTTTATACATCCCTGATTAATATTGATAACACAAAACCTGATGTTGAATTGTCCCGGATTTTTACCGGTCTCCAAATAGTGAATTCTTTTGAATTAAGAGGAAGAGTTACAGATAATATTGAGCTTGCAGATGTGAAACTTGAACTGCAGCAACTCTCTTCAAACCCCATTATAGAGACAGATGCAGAAACAGAGACAGAAATAGGTAATAATAAAAAAACTATACTCTCAATGGATTTACCGGGAGATGGAATAATTCTTCAAAACATCGATATGTCACAATTCGCTTCCGGTTGGATAAACATTCGGGTTACAGCTTCCGATCGCGCAGGCAATATATCAACTATAAGCAGAAACATTGAAAAAATCGGGAGCCTCAGTTACAACAATGTTATTCTCTTTTCACCTGCTGAAGGAGAGAGTCTCTCCGGCAAGACAACAATCCAGGGGAAAATAGAAAGTCTCAGTAAACCTGCCAAGGCTGCACTGTATATTGATGATTTTCCTACAACACAAATTGAAATAAAAGATTCAGGTTATTTTCATGTCAGACTGGACCAGGAAAATATTAATGACGGCGTTCATCAACTAACAGTTGAAGTTGAACTGGAAAATGGAAGTATAATAAGAACAGAAACAAGAGAAATTACATATACCAAACTTGGAGCCTGGATAAGGATCGATAATTTTTCTACAGGTGATTTTGCCTCTAACAGACCATGGATAACAGGAACAGCAGGTTATAATTATGAAACACCTCCAATGGAGGAAAAAGCTCTGAAAGCATTTCATAAAGAACGGGAAATTGACAGAATTGAAGTAAGCCTTGATAATGGAAGATCATTCCTGCCTGCAAAAGAGGGAGAAGAATGGAAGTTTAGACTGGAAACTCAGGCATTACCGAATGGTGAACTTGGTATACTCGTAAGAGCAAGGTTCAAAGACGGTGCAACTGCTGTTTCTAAAATTCGTGTAATAATAGATGAAACTCCTCCGGAAATAGAAATAATTGAACCCAGTGAGGGTATGAGTTTCAACGATACTATCAGCCTGTCAGGGATTGGCTACGACACATACGGCTTACGGGATATATCTGTTGCCCTTCGGGAAGGTGACAAAAGCAGTTATCAAATACCCTCATTCATTCAGGGACTCTTTATTGACGCTCATTTTCTTGGATCTACCTATATGGAAATCGGTGCCGGATTAACCTTCTTTGACGACAATGTAAAACTTCAGATGCAGCTTGGCATGGCCCCTCCGGGACGTTTTAACGGGTTCGTTGTAGGTGTAAAACTACTGGCAAACATAGCTGTGCTTCCCTATGAATATTTCTTCGGATATGACTGGAGCTTTCTATCCTCTTCACTGGCTGTAGGAGCTACATTCAATTACTTTACTATGTCTGAAGAGCAGATAAGTTTTACATATCAGGGACTTGTACTTGGTGCCCTCATAGGTCAGATTGAACTAATAAAGGTTACGCTTCCCGACCGGAAACTTTTTAGTTCATTCTCCCTGTATACAGAGGGTCAGCTCTGGTTCATATCTTCTGATGTATCCGGTGGTATTATGGCAAGAATGGCATTGGGACTCAGAACAAATATTTTTTAACGTCGTATTTATCAATCGCCGTAAGGGCAGTCACGCAGGAAACCTTTTGGGTCCCCTGCGTGGCTGCCCCTACGATGATTTCACAGGCTTAGGTAATGATAGTGTAAAAACAAGACTCCCCAGGCCAAATACAGCAGCACTGGTAAATAACACTTCCATCCCCAGCTGTTCCCAGAGGAGACCACCCAGAAGTGCAATAACAACACTGATTAAATGGTTAACAGAAATTCCAGTCGACAGGGTACCAGTCAATTCATCCTGTCCATTACTGAGTGATCGAACATATACCGCTCTGGCAATACCTGCAGAAAAGAGCATTGCATCGAATACAAAAACTACAGAGACCACTATAAAAGCCACTGGCTGAGAAAACAGATGGTGGGCGTATCCGTAGAGCAGGCAAAGTGTTATCAATAACCCTGAGTCCAAAATCAATATTCTACGGTAGCCCAGTACATCTACTAAACGTCCCATTACCGGATTCATAAATATATTGCCCAGGGCAAATATACCGTACAATGTAGCTATAAACTGAGTGGATGCTCCATAATTCAGAATTAATACATAGGGCGCAAAGGTCATAAAGACCTGCTTACGGGCTCCGAAAAACATTTCCAGAATATAGTATCGGGAAAACTTACGCTTAAACATAAGCCGCTGCCGTCTTACATGACCCTCACTGGATTTCAAACGAAAAGTAAAGATCAGTGCAATTAAAGTAAAAACAGCCCCAAGAATAAAAATCAGCCGAAAAACAGGCAGCGAACCCAGGTGCCCCAGGCCTAAAAATAAAGCAGTAACCATATAAAATCCGATAACAGAACCGATATTACCAGCACTTCGGGCAAGGCCCATGGCCACCCCTTCCTTTCCTGGAAGAGCATTATGTATTGCAATCGACTGCCGGATAGGCATTATAAGATGCTCACCGGTACTCCACAAAACTATTAATGTAATTGCAGCCCAGCGTGCCTCCAATGCAACAGCCAGACCACTCATTCCCAGGAGGGAAATAAAGAAGGCAATTCTGATAATCCTGGTTTCCGGAATCCTGTATAGCAAAGCCAGCATAAGAAAAAGAAGTAAGCCCGGAAGTTCCCGCAGGAATTCCACTACACCACGTTCAAAACGATCAATATACAGAATTTCAGCTAAAAAATTATTTAATGCCCCGCCGTACAAACCTATAGAGATTCCAAAGATAAACATACTGAAGAGGAATGATTTAATGGAAGGGTCTGTGAAGATCTGTTTTGTTTTAATCATGTATAGAGATATATACCATAATATAAAGGTATTGCAATGGTAGAGACGTTGTAATGGCAGAGACACCCACACAGGGGCGTCTCTACCTATTTCAGCTATAATATCTATGCTATACTCTTTTTGTAATTGCTGCAGGAGGATTATTCTCTATGTTTGGGAAGACAAAATATTTTTACAGATTATTTTTGGCATTTCTCCTGACAAGCATCCTTCCCCTGGCCTTGCTTAGCTTATTTTTCAGCTTGTTTTCAGCCAGAGTACTTGAAGGATCCTACAAACAGCAGTCGGACCCAACAATTAAAAATATTGCCAGGGAGATCGATCTTAAACTTGAAAACTTCAGACACCTTGTTTATACCCTTAGCCAAAATAAAGAAATTATTCTTACACTGGAAATGGGTCATACATTAGATACCCCCAACATGTTGAAACTTTATAATACTCTTTATTCCTCGCTCTCCGGTAATATAGATAATGCTGCCTTACATATTATGAGCCTGAACGATCTTCTTTCATATTCCACTCAGCAAGTCCCGGATCCCTACAGGAATACGCCCGACGACAGTGTTGGAGGTATGTTTCAAAAAGCTG
Source organism: uncultured bacterium (assembly GCA_965371875.1). Lineage (GTDB taxonomy): Bacteria > Spirochaetota > Spirochaetia > B11-G9 > B11-G9 > JAJRQE01. The sequence continues at coordinate 3,938 of CBDVAD010000132.1, read as the reverse complement.
CTATTGAACCGGAAAAAACAATTTTCTCACTAAATAATTACCTTAATGACCGGGGTGAACTTGTGGCTATTTCTTTATGTAAGGCTATTAGTACACAGGAAGGTGTAATTATCGGATTTGTTGTTCTTGATATATATAAAAGCTATCTATCCAAAATTGCTGATAAAGTAAACCATGGGTTTTTCAGTGAACTTCTACTTGTTGACCCCATAAGAAACCTCGTTTCAGATCTCTATCATCCTGAAAATGACGGTAATTTCAGCCACCTCCCATTTCTAACAGAAGTGCCTCCTTTCAAGACTGGTTTAGTAATAAAAAAGGAGAAAATGATTTGCTACAATGCCCTGGGATCTGCAAATATTACTTTAACCGGAACAGTGGCTATTGATGTGGTTTTGAAAAACCTATCATATTTAGTACACATTACCTTATGGTTTCTTATGGTCTGTCTGCTACTTTCAGTTTTTATTGCATTGTTTATTTCCAGATCTATTTCCCAACCTGTAAAAGAACTAATCTTTTCAATGAGCAGAGTTGAAGATGGTGATTTAAGCGTAAGAATAGAGTCTCCAAGAAAAGATGAAATAGGTATTTTATTTAAGAAGTTTAATATAATGACTGAACAGATACAGAAACTGATGAAAGAAACTCTTGAAGAACAAAACCAGCTTCTAACTGCAGAAAGAAAAGCTCTTATCGCTCAGATAAATCCCCATTTTTTATACAATACTCTAAATACTATTAAATCAATCGCCAAGCTTGAAGGTATCGACAGTATAACAACAATTGTAACTCAGCTGGGGAAATTACTCCGTTCAACAATAGAAAACGACAAGGAGTTTGTTACACTGGGAATAAGTTTAGAATTGGTAGAAAGTTATCTGGAAATTCAGAAAATACGTTTCGGTGATAAAATTCAAACTTTTATTGAATCACCAGAGTATCTTAAGGCTCACCCATTTCCTAAATTAATCCTGCAACCCCTTATAGAAAATGCAGTCATTCATGGATTAGAGCCAAAGGTGGGTGGAGGAAAGATAGTTCTTAAAGTAAGCGAACAAAACAAAGAAATAAAAATAGAAATATCGGATAATGGTATCGGAATGAAAAAACCTCTCACGACCCTGGAAGACAATGGTAAAAACAGCATTGGTTTACATAATGTTCACCGAAGGCTTCAACTTTATTACGGAAATAACTATGGAATTAAAATAAAATCCAATCTGGGAAAAGGTACAAAAATAGTTCTTGTAATTCCAATGGAAGAGGATTTTATTTTATGATTAAAGCTGTACTTATTGAAGACGAAAAACTGCTTCGAAAAGAACTTATCCTTACAACTCCATGGAATCAACTTGGCTGCAAACTCCTTGGAGAAGCAGAAAACGGTCTGGATGGACTTGCGTTAGTTCGTAGAATAAAACCCCATATTATTATTACAGATATAAAAATGCCAGGGATGGATGGCCTTACCATGATCCAGAAAGCACAGAGCAGGGATTACCAGCCAAAGGTAATACTCCTGACTGGCCATTCCGATTTTGAATACGCAAGAAGAGCTCTTCGTCTGGGAGTTATAGAATATCTTTTAAAACCAATTGACGATTCTGAACTTTATTCTCTAATAAGAAGAACTGTAGAAGATATAAGATCTAATAATGATTATGTTCAAATTAGTGAAAAAATCGAAATACAGCAAAATTCCAGAACCAGGCTGAACGGAAATAGCGATCACTATATCCAACAGGCTGTTGAATATATACAGAGGAATTTTAATTGTGATATTTCTCTGCAGGACAGTTCACAACATCTGGGAATATCACCAGGATACCTTTCACATATATTTAAAAAATCTACTGGTTACACATTTCTGGAATACATAACACTCTTCAGAATAAGACACTCACTGATCCTTTTAAAAGAACAAAATTTACAGGTAAGCGATGTTGCATACAAATGCGGCTTTCAGGATTCCGGATATTTTATTCAGCTTTTCAAAAAACATACAGGAGTAACACCGGGAAAATACAGAACAAGTATCCACCTTACACATGAATCAAAGGAATAGCATCCTGATGGGAAATCTATACTCCGACCTTTCCAAGCAATAATTTTAGATCAGAATCCAGACTGGCAGTGTCTGAAAAAAGAAATGAATTTATACCCAGACTTGAAGCTGCATTAATGTTCTCCAGGAAATCATCTATAAACACAGTTTCTTCCGGCAGAACTCTCTCAGCTTCCAGAATCATTCTAAAGAACTCCTTTTCCGGTTTTGCGGTTTGCATAATGTGTGAAGCATAAACTCTATCAAATATTTGATATATGTCCCGTTCGTGAAGATAATCCCAATGTTCTTTGAGAGTATTTGTACCGCAAACTACCAGAAAGTTCTTCCTAAGTTCTATAATAATTCGTTCAACCTCTGTATCAACTTCAGGCTTAAATAATCCGCTAATCATCTCATCTTTGATAATAAGTCCCGAGTTCTCCGAAAACTCCTGCCAGAAATCATGAGCCGTTATACGTCCCTCCATCAGTAATTTGAACCTGTTTTTATTTATCTTCCTGAAACTCTTTTCAGAAATGTTAAGGATCCTGCACATTTCCGGAATTACATCAAAATTTTTAAGAAGTACACCACCCATATCGAAGATAAACAGCTTGATAGGCATATATCCAGCAACCTAACCCTTCCGCGAAGAATACACAGAAGCACCGGAAACAAAATAGTTACTCATACTAAAAAACAGTATCAGCATGGGAATACTCGCTAGAAAGGCAACTGCCATCATTGCCCCCTCATCGGTATATTTTTCTGCTGCAAATTTAACAATATACAGGGGCACTGTTTTCATCTTCTCACTTTGGGCTATTAAAAGAGGCCAGATTAAATTATCCCACTGAGTACGAAAAGTCAGAATTGCCAAAGTAGCAATTGCCGGTTTTATATTGGGGAGAACAATATTAAAAAAAATTCGTATTTCACCTGCGCCATCTATACGTGTTGCATCAAGAAATTCATCTGGAAAAGTAATAAGAAACTGTCTCATCATAAATACACCAAAGGCATTTACAAGAAAGGGAAAGATTAATCCACCATAGGAATTTTGGAGATGGAGCTTTGTTGCTACCATATAGAGAGGGATCATGATGGCTTCAAAAGGAATCATCATTGTTGCCATAATGGCAAGAAAAACAATATTTCGTCCGCGAAATCTGAACTTTGCCAACCCGTATCCGGTAATACCAGCCAGTAGTACTGTTGAAACTGTCACACTGCAGGCTACAATCACCGAGTTAATTATATTTCTAAAAAACATATAATTACCATCGTTTCCTGCGATGGCCTTAAAATAATTCTGCCAATGGAAACCTTTAGGAATCCACCTGTAAGGCATTTTTAGAATATCCTTACTGGGCATTGCAGAAGCAGTAAACATAAAGATCAATGGAATAACTGTAAATATTAATGCCGCTAAAAGAATCAATGTACTTAACAACCACATAAAAGAAAACACTGATTTATTTTCTGATTTTACCTGTAATAAACTCATCATTTTCTCCTAATAATCCACATCATCCGCTTTGGATGTCTTAAATTGCAGCCATGTAAAAAAGAGCATAATAACAAAAAGAATAATACTCATTGCACTGGCACGACCCAGAAGATGATCCCGGATACCGGTATTATATATATTTAAAGTTATGACATTGATTGGTGCCTGGGGAGACCCGGATTGTACAAATAAATACTGGGTTCCAAAGGTTTTAAGGCATTGAAGCATGGACATTATAGAAACAAGCAGTACAGTCGGTTTTAGAAGGGGAAGTGTAATAAGCCAGAATATTTTTCCGGGGACAGCCCCGTCCAGCTTTTCAGCTTCATACAGGCAATGAGGCAATGACGCCAGTCCTGCGATAAATATTACTCCAAA
>CBDVAD010000131.1:0-8537 GCA_965371875.1 uncultured bacterium | reverse complement strand
AGACGAAGATGCGTTTTTTTGAAGCTGTTTTTAATTTTCTTTAAGAACATAGCCTATACCTCTGACTGTATGGAGAAGTTTTGCATCATAACCTTTGTCTATTTTACTTCTAAGCCTTGAAATTACAACGTCCACAATATTTGTCTGGGGGTCAAAATTGTAATCCCAGACAGCTTCCATCATCAGCGTTTTCGAGATCACTCTCCCTTTGTTTCTCAGCAGATATTCCAGAACAGAAAACTCCTTTGGCTGTAGTTCAATAATAGTTCCGCCTCTACTAACACTGTGGGATATCAGGTCCATCATCAGATCATCACATTCAAGATGTGTCAGTGTCTCTGTTTTTTGAGATCTGCGGATTAGTGCCTGGATACGGACCAGCAGTTCTGAAAAGGAAAATGGCTTGGTCAGATAATCATCTCCTCCTTTCTGAAAACCAATAACTCTGTCGTCGACTTCCCGTTTTGCGCTGAGGATAATTATAGGTGTATCTATATTTTTTTCTCTGATCTTCTCAATAACAGTAAGCCCATCCATGCCTGGAAGCATAATATCCATAACTGCTGCATCATAAACACCTGTTAGAAGTTTCATATAACCGTCATCACCGTCAATAGCTGAATCTACAGTAAATCCTGCTTCTTTTATCCCCTTTATTATAAAAGAGGCTATACTGCTGTCATCTTCAATAATTAGAATTTTCATAATTCAGAGTACTAAATACCTACCATTTCTTTATTTACACGCTTTCTCACAACTCTTGTGTCCAGGATTCCCACTGGTACCGGATTTTTTATGGACTCAATAACAGGAAGCTGCTCTCTTCCAAGCTGCCTTAATGTTGTTATTGCCTCTTCCAGGGATGTTTCTTTTGTAATTACATCAGATGTTGCAGATAATATATCTTCTGCAAGAATCCATTCCCAGGTATCCTGGGAGATTAAAAGCTCTTTCAGGTCGTTCATTGTGATCATTCCTACAGTTTTATTTTGCTGATCAACAACAGGAAGACAAAAGTAATCACTCTCAGAAAACAGGGTTACAATTTCTTTTACCGAATCTGATATTTTTACCATTGGAACATCGGCATCCAGTACATCTGCAACCTTCCATTTTGCGATTACGTCTTCCTCTGTAATGTTTTTTCCATCTTCTTTTGCCAGCTTTATTGCAATTTTTACCATTGTAGGTCCAATGATCTGTACAATGAAAGTAGTTGCTGTTACTCCTGTAATTATGATATCCCCGAGATTTATACCATCAGCAAGCATCAGATTGCCCAGGTGCTGACTGGCCATAATTGAAAGACCAATGGCAACACCTCCCTGGGCAAAGAGGCCCATTCCTGTATATTTTTGTACAACAGGGTCGGCTTTAGTTATTTTTGCTCCCATCCATGCTCCCAGCATTTTACCAGCACTTCTGAATAAAACATAGAGTCCCACAATAATCCATAAAAATCCCGGCATATTGCCCAGGGTAAGTCTGGCTCCGACAAGTACAAAAAAGAGAACATATATAGGAGAGGCAAAATTCTTTATAAGGTTAAATAATTCTTTACTACGCTGTGGTGCCTTGTTTGTAATCACAATCCCTAATGTCATGGAAGCAAGAATAACATCTATATTAAGCATAAGTGATAATGAGATTACAATAAGCAACGTTCCTATGGTAAATATCATAGTACGGTTTTTATCACTGCTGTACCGGATAATAAAGTTCATAAAAAAACCAGCAGCACCACCCATAGCTACGGCTCCGAATAGTTCTATACCTATTCTGGCTGCCTGTTCCAAAATAGAAGTATCTCCACCAATAATCATTTGAGCAGCACCTGTTCCAAGACCATAGAGGGCCATAGCCAGGGCATCATCCAGGGCAACAATTGCTATAATAGTCGTGGTAAGTACACCTTTTGACCGGTACTCCCATAGTACATCCATTGTAGAGGCCGGGTCTGTTGCAGAGGCAATGGCTCCAAAAACTATACCACCTGCCAATGAAGCTGAAAAGTTTTTTGTAAATATATATAGAACAAGGCTGACAGAAATGGTTACAAGTGAAAAAGAAAGAACACCTTCTCCAAGGAGTATTGCAGAAAATTGTTTCCCGTATTTTTTCATAGTACTGCCGTGAAGTTCCCCTCCTACGAGGAACCCTATTATACCCAGAGCGAAAAAATTAAAATTTTTAAGGGAATCAATAATATCACTATTGATAAGTTTCATTCCGCTTTGGCCAATTATAATTCCAATTACAAGATAACCTAAAACCTGGGGAATTTTGATCTTCTGAAAGAACCATGCTCCTGCAATTCCTCCAAAAATACCTATCCCGAGAATAAACAAAATACTTGATTGTGGATTTAACATTTATTATTTTTCCCCTGTGAGTAAGGTGTAGATCTGTTTTGAATCGGTGGCCTTTAAAAGTTTATTTTTAAAGGTTTCATTTTTAAGCAGTTTACTGATGGATGCAAGAAGCTTTAAATACTCTGCATGCTGATTGTATGCAGCAGCAACCATGAAAACAATACGGACAGGAATGTCATCCAATGTCTGGTAGTCAATAATATCAATTTTATTCACTGCAACGGATACAGTAATATCTGAAACATTGTAGATCCGAACATGTGGGATTCCAATACCCAAACCAATTCCGGTACTCATTAGTTTTTCCCGCTCCAGTATTGCTTCTTCAAGTTTTTTACGATCTTTAATCTGGGGTGCCTCTGAAATATTATTGATAAGTGCAGTCAGGATATCACGTTTAGTAGAAAATTTAGTAACAATAACTCTTTCCGGGGCAAGCAGGTGTTTCAGATCGCTTAAACCTTTGTCCTTACTTTTATTGTTTTTAAGTTTATCATTGATCCACTGATCAATCTCACTCTTTTTAAATCTCCATACAGTTCCCAGTTTACCAGCGGGGATCTCTCCCTTCTGGGCCCAGTCATAGACAGTTCTTTCTGAAACTTTTATGTACTTTGCAATTTCTTCAATAGTCAGTATGGTGTCTTCCATTACCTGCCTCCATATGAGTATAAAATACATAGAATGTCAGTATATGTCAAGATATGTCAATAAAGTGCATCCGATCGGCGGGGATAGATGAAAAAATCCCACCCCGGGGGTGTATGTGCTGTAGAAACGCAGCATGTAAGGTGGGCAAGTCGCATAGGATTTACTTTTTTGAAAGTAAATCCTATGCGGCATGCCCACCATACGGGTGTATAACAAAACAAGATGTGATCCCGTTACCCAAGTGTTTTGCTCCGGCTAAATGTATCGAAGCAATGCTTGACTAATCACCGTATGGTGCTTATTTTAAAAACCTATAGAGATAATAGAGGTTAACCATGGATGAGCGGATAATATATCTGGATAATAATGCGACAACACCACTTCACCCTGAAGTAATAAAGGAGCTTACAAAAAGCTTCGAACTTTTCGGAAACCCGTCAAGTATGCACTTTTTCGGCCGGGAGGCTATTGACAGAGTTGAATGGTCCCGGGAGCAGATTGCTCTTTTAATAAATTCAGATTCTTCTGAGATAATTTTTACCGGGGGCGGATCGGAATCCAATAATATGGTTCTAAAACAGTTTCTTGCAGCGTCCGCTTCAAAGGAAAGAAATAAAATTATTACGTCAACAATTGAGCATCCCAGTGTACTGGAAACAGTCAGAGCTATGGGCAAAGAGGGAATGGAAACTGTATTCATCGGTGTAGATAGTAAGGGTAGACTTAATATTGATGAACTTGAAAAAGAAGTTGATGAAAAAACAGCAATAGTCTCTATTATGTTTGCCAATAATGAAATTGGAACAATACAGGATATTCAAAGAATAAGCAGTATTGCTCATAAACACGGCGCACTGTTTCATACTGATGCTGTTCAGGCACTTGGGAAGATTAAAGTTGATGTGCAGGAGCTTGGAGTAGACTTTTTAAGTTTTTCCGGGCATAAATTCTATGGCCCGAAAGGGGTAGGTGGACTCTATATTAAAAAGGGATTAAAAATTGCACCTTTAATTCATGGGGGGCATCAGGAAAAGGGACTAAGAGCGGGTACAATAAATGGTCCCGGAATAGCTGGTGTTGGCAAGGCGGCCGAAATGGCACAGATTGAAATGGAACAGGATGCACTCAGAATGAAAGCCTTACGTGACAGACTCGAAAAGAGTTTGCTTGAATCCATTCCATCTATCTTAATAAATGGTGATTCAGAGAATATGCTGCCCGGGACATTGAATGTATCCTTTCCCGGAGCAGAGGGAGAGTCGATTCTCCTTTATCTTGATTTGGAGGGTATTGCCGTTTCAACAGGATCGGCATGTGCAACAGGATCATTGGAACCTTCTCACGTGCTTATGGCCACTGGCGTAGATGTCGAGAATGCCCATGGTTCTATTCGATTTAGTTTTGGAAGATTTAACGTAGAAGAAGATGTTGATTATATATTATCCCTGTTGCCAGGGATAATTAAAAAAATTCGCAATATGTCAACATTTTTACCAGAAGCTAAAATGGGCGACGCGTAGCGTCGGGGACCCATTCTTAGTCGTAAAAAAGAAGATAAAATGGGCGACGCGCAGCGTCGGGGACCCATTCTTAGTCGCAAAGAAGGAGTAAAGTAATGGCTGGACCCGGATGGGTATATACTGAAACAGTAAAGGATCATTTTATCAATCCCAGAAATATTCTGGAAAATGAAGAAGAATTTAATGCCGACGGCAGCGGCACGGTAGGCAGTATGGCCTGCGGTGATGAGATGCTCGTTGCCATTAAAGTTGAGAATGATGTTATTACAGACTGTAAGTGGAAAACGTACGGCTGTGCCAGCGCTATAGCAAGTACATCAATGCTTTCAGTATTTGTAAAGGGAATGACTCTTGCAGAAGGGTATAAAATAACTCCGGCTGATATTACGGATCAACTGGGTGGTCTTCCGAATCATAAATTTCACTGTTCTGTACTTGGAGACAGAGCTCTCAGGACAGCAATAGATGATTATCTGGAAAAAAAGGGAAGAACAAATCCCTTTAAAGGCAATAGTGCTGTTATAATATGTGAGTGTAAGGAAGTAACTGATCAGGACATTGAAGATCAGGTTAAACGGGGTGTTTCTACATACGAAGAGCTTCAGGAGAAGACAGATATAGGTACTGTATGTGGTAAGTGTAAAGATAAGACTTTAGAGCTTCTGCATGAGTACAATCATCTGTACGGCGGGACCCATGGATAGAGGAGCGTTTATTGATGTCTGACTTTGGTGGAATAAATATTGATACCGGTCTGGATGAGCGCGTAGACAGCAAGCCCAAAGAACCGGAGATGTATAAAGTAATTTTACTTAATGATCATTATACAACTATGGATTTTGTAGTAGAGGTTATACGGGGTATTTTTCATAAATCTGCCGGAGAAGCAACAAAGATAATGATGGATGTGCACAAAAAAGGCAAGGGTGTTGTAGGTACCTATCCTTTGGATATTGCCAGTACAAAAGTCTGGCAGGTTCAGGAAAAAGCCAGGGAGAGGGATTTTCCTCTGGAGTGTGTACTTGAAAATTTCTGATGAAGTTCAAAATGCTTTAAATGCTGCATACCTTGAGGCAAAAGAGCGTAAACATGAATATCTTACACCTGAACATATTCTTCATGTAGCATTTTATTTTGAGACTGTTAAAGCTGTTTTTGATAAATGCGGAGTTGATATTGAAGGTGTAAAAAAGGATGTGGATCTATATCTAAAAGAGATGGTTCCCTTTGTAGAAGATCACGAACCTCTCCAGACTGCCGGTTTTCAGACTGTAATAGAAAGTGCGATTTTCCATACAGAGACTTCTTCAAAAGAAATTGTAGATCTGAATGATATTCTTGTTTCGATATTTGATCTGGAAACTCTTCATGGATCATATTTTATGCGTAAAGCAGGACTTACACGGTATTCTCTCTTAACTGCTGTCAGCAGAGCTGAAGATGAATTCTTCATGGATTCTGAGGTTGAGGAAATTCCTGAAAGTGAGGAATCTGAAGTACCTGAGGGAGGGAAGAAGCGTAAGCGTGCCCTTGATCTTTATACCAGAAATCTGAATAAGGCTGCTGCTGCCGGGGAACTTGAACCCCTCATTGGAAGGGATGAAATTGTTGAGCGTACTATCCAGGTTCTTTGCAGACGGTTAAAAAATAATCCTGTTCTGGTAGGTGAACCGGGTGTGGGAAAAACTGCCATTGCAGAAGGACTTGCGTCAAGAATTGTAGAGGAAAGGGTTCCTGACATTTTAAAAGGTTATAGAATTTTTTCACTGGATCTTGGGGGACTTCTGGCAGGAACAAAGTACAGAGGTGATTTTGAAGAAAGAATGAAAAAGGTTATTGAGGAGCTTAAAAAAGAGGATAATGTTATCCTTTTTATAGATGAGATCCATACTATTGTAGGAGCCGGATCTGTTTCCGGAGGTACAATGGATGCATCAAATCTCCTTAAACCTGCACTGGCTTCCGGGAAACTTCGTTGTATGGGATCTACCACTTTTTCAGAGTATAAAAAAAGTTTTGATAAGGACCGTGCTCTTTCCAGAAGATTTCAGGAAATAAGTGTTCCCGAAACAACAGCAGAAGAAACTCTTCAGATACTTCATGGGCTGAAGGATAAATATGAATCTTACCATAATGTTACATATACAGAAAAAGCTCTTGAGTCTGCAGTTGCTCTCTCTTCCCAGTATATGAGGGAGAGGCATCAGCCGGATACTGCAATAGATGTTATTGATGAAGCAGGAGCCTGGCTTCAAATATTATCTTACAGAACAGGAGATGAAACTACAGAGCCTTCTGTGATCGATGATCCTGAGATTGAAAAAGTTATAGCAAAGATTGCGGGAATTCCGGAGAGAACTGTTTCCAGCAGTGAAATTGATCAGTTGAAGAATTTAAGCAGGGGTCTGCGGCAACTTGTTTTCGGACAGAATGAAGCTGTTGAATCAGTTGTCCAGGCTATAAAAAGATCCAGAGCCGGATTTGGGAAAAAAGATAAACCTGTTGCCTCCTTTCTTTTTGCAGGTCCGACTGGAGTTGGCAAGACTGAATTGGCAAGACAGCTTTCAGAGATACTGGGAGTTAAACTTCATAGATTTGATATGAGTGAGTATCAGGAGAAACATACAGTAAGCAAACTTGTCGGATCTCCTCCAGGGTATGTTGGATTTGAAGAAGGAGGGCTTCTTACAGATATAGTAAGAAAGGATCCTCATGCAGTGTTACTTCTGGATGAGATAGAAAAAGCTCACCTTGATATATTTAACATACTGCTTCAAATTATGGATTACGCAACCCTTACAGATAATAATGGAAGAAAGTCAGATTTTCGAAATATTATATTGATAATGACCAGTAATGCCGGAGCCCGGGAAATTGGCCGGGACCTTATAGGTTTTGGTGATTATAAAATTACAGATGAGGCCATTACAGATGCCGTGGAAAAGACATTCAGCCCGGAATTCAGAAACCGCCTGGATAAGATTATATCATTTAATAAACTGGACAAAGATGTAATACTTAAGATTGTTGATAAAGAAATCGCTGAGTTTTCTGAGTTACTTGGAGAAAAGAATGTTACTCTTGAAGTTAGTTCAGAATGCAGAAGCTGGGTTGCTGAACATGGTTACTCTTATGAATTTGGCGCAAGAAATATCGCCAGAATGGTTGAAGATAAAATTAAGAACTATTTTGTGGATGAGATTCTCTTTGGAAAACTAAAAAATGGTGGAGAGGCACTGGCAGATATTAAAAATGATGATATCGTAATATCCATTAAGGCCTGATAAATGGATCCCTCCTTTCCCTGGCTGGATGAAACAGAGTTTTTCCAGTTCCCTTCTGTTACTAAAGCTACTCCCGACGGGGTTGTGGCAATGGAGGGAAATCTTTCCCCGGGAATGCTTCTTTCAGCCTATAAACAGGGTATATTCCCCTGGTATTCCGATGGGGATCCTATTCTATGGTGGAGCCCTGATCCCCGAATGGTTCTGTTTCCGGAAAAAATCCATATTTCAAAGTCTATGCATCGCAGTTTTAAAAGGGGCCGGTTTTCATTTTCAATGGATAACCAGTTTAAGGAAGTTGTTAATTCATGTAGTGGAATTCCAAGAAAACATGAAGATGGTACCTGGATTACACAGGAAATGAAAGATGCATATATTCATATCCACGAACTAGGGTGGGGGCATTCTGTAGAAGTATGGGAGGATAATGAGCTGGTTGGAGGTCTTTATGGTCTCTCAATAGGGTCTGTCTTTTTTGGAGAATCGATGTTTTCCAAAAAAACTGATGCATCCAAGGCTGCATTTATTATTCTGGCGAAGACCCTGGGAGGTCTTGGTTTTACAATGATCGACTGTCAGCTCTACACACCCCATCTGGAGTCTCTGGGAGCGGTAAAAATTAACAGAAAAGAGTACATTAGATTGTTAAACAATGGATTAGAGGCAGATACACGTAGAGGGAATTGGAACAGTGTGATAGAAGAACACAC
>CBDVAD010000130.1:0-8570 GCA_965371875.1 uncultured bacterium | reverse complement strand
AAAATACAGTTTTTATCTCAGCTCATAGCTTTCCGGAGGGAATGAGAGCTTATAATATGGCTTCAGAAAAGAACCCGGATGCTGATGTATATGTCTGTCTTACGGATACATTGGCAGTATCGATTATCAGAGGTCTTGAAAATGATAATAAAAAGGCAGCAGTAACGGGGTATGCCAATTTTGAGATTGCAGAAGTTTTTGATCTTACTACAATTGAGCAGAATATACCGGCCCTTGGAACAAAAGCCTTTCAGCATCTCTTTTTTTCCATTCAATATATACAGCGTCATAATAAATTACCTGAATATAGCGAGGAACGAATTTCAGGGGAATTTATCAAGCGTAATTCCTGTGGTTGTACTATTAGTAACTAACAGGGGTTTTCAGAATTAAAGATTTAGGAATAAAAAAGAAATTTTTAATAAAGTTGTTTATTTACATTTTTACCATGAACATAATTCTTCCTATAAAAACTAGGTGCAAACCCTGTATACTGCTTAAAGACCCTTGAAAAATGGAATTCACTGTAAAAATTTAATTTTTCAGCAATGGAATAAACTGCCATACCAGTGTCAGTCAGCATATATGTTGCAGCTTCAATTTTTAATTTTGTAAAATACTTCATTGGAGTAATTTTCATTTTTCTTTTAAATAATCTGATAAAGTAGGAATCACTAAGATTAAGTCTCGAGGTAATATCCTCTAATGTCAGGTCATTTGTTACATTATCCTGCATAATCTTCAGTGATTTTTCGATGTGAATACTCCCGGGTTCGTTAAAATGAAAATCTCTTTTTTCAACCAGTGTATATAGAAAAGCAATTAATTGGTGGGTTGCTGATTTCTGCAGATTGTTATTTGGAGATAGCCCTTTCTCTTTTAATTCCTCAAAGAAAAACCGATAGTTTGTACCTATATCATAATTCTTTTTAATCAGCATCTCCTGTGTAATAAGTCTTTCTATTTCACCATCCTCTGATGAGAGTTTAATAAGAACTGCATAGTAGCTTAGAGGTTTGTAATTATCATCAGTAATTATGGAGTGATCGCATTCCGGTGAAGTGATAAAAAAAGATCCCGGGCTGATTCTGTATATATTTTTATTATTAAGGAATTTGCCTGTACCCTGAATAAAATAGTGAATCTCATATTCATCTGGTCCATGATGGTGGAATCTGCCGTGCCATTTTTTCTCTTTCTTATCTTTCATCTGATAAACAAAGACTACATCATTAAACTTCATTATTTACATCCATAGGTCAATTATATGCATGTAAAAACAGTTCTGTCCATTGGAAAAGAGATTATTCGGATAGAAAATAGTTACTATACCGGAGGCAATATTTTGAAGACAGTAATAGGGATTGATAACGGCACTCAGAGTACTAAGGTTATATTTTATGATTTTGAAAATAAGGTAATAGTTGCATCTGCATCTGCTTCCCACGAATTGATTAGTGCCAAAGATGGTACCAGTGAACAAAAGGCAGAATGGTGGACCCGTGCACTTGAAAAATGTTTTGACGAGATTGATCTTTCTATTAAAAAAACAGCTGTTGCAGTTGGTGTATCCGGTCAACAGCATGGATTTGTACCGTTGGATAAGGATGGTAATGTTCTCTACAATGTAAAGCTGTGGTGCGATACATCAACTGCATCAGAATGTGATGAGATTGAAGATAACTATGGTAATACTGAAGATCTGCTTAAGGATGTTGGTAATAGAATTCTTCCCGGATATACAGCATCAAAAATACTGTGGCTGAAAAAAAACCAACCTGATCTTTATAAGAGGATGCAGCACATCCTGCTGCCTCATGACTATATAAATTATTATTTAACAGGAAAATATACAATGGAGTACGGGGATTCCTCAGGCACCGGACTTTTAAATATTCAAAAACGTGACTGGGACAGGACTGTCTTACATGCTCTGGATCCTGAACGGGATCTCTCCGAGTGTCTCCCTGAATTAATCGAAGCTCATGAAGCCTCCGGTCAAGTTACTGAAGAGGTTTCTTCAAAGCTTGGTATTCCTGAAGGAATAATTGTTTCCTCTGGTGGGGGGGATAATATGATGGGAGCTATCGGCACAGGTGCAACCGACTCAGGTGTAATTACAATGAGCCTTGGGACATCAGGCACAATCTATGGTTATTCCGATGAACCTGTTATTGATAATAAAGGTAATCTTGCTGCCTTTTGTTCATCTACCGGAGGCTGGCTTCCTCTTCTATGCACAATGAACTGTACTGTTGCCACAGAGATTATTCGCGGTTTATTTGAATATGGAGTAGAAGAGTTTGATGAAATTGCATCAAAAGCACCTGCAGGAAGTGAGGGAATAATAACTCTTCCATTTTTTAATGGAGAGCGTACTCCAAATTTACCGAATGGAAAGGGCTGTATTGTCGGAATGGATATGACAAATGTAAAAAAGGAGAATATCTTCAGGTCCTCTCTCGAATCAGCAATTTTTGGGATGAGGCTTGGACTGGATTCATTTAGAGATCTTGGATTTATGGTGAAGGAAATAAGACTGATTGGTGGTGGCGCAAAATCGGCCATATGGAGACAGATTAGCTCGGATATATTAAATCTGCCTGTAGTAGTTCCTGAGCAGGAGGAAGCTGCTGCATTGGGAAGTGCTATTCAGGCTTTGTGGGCATTGGATCATGCAGAGGGGAAAGTTTCTGATATAAATTATCTTATAAAGAAACATGTGGGATTAAACAGTAAAAAGGGGTGTATGCCTATCCCTGAAAATGTAGCAGTTTATGATGAAGTTTATAAAACTTATAATAAATATGTAGATTCCTTAACAGGAATTTTTAAATGATTAAATAAGGCTGGTCGGTCAACAAGTTGACCTACTCGCCAGTGAGTCGTACCGGAAGGACGAAGTCCTGAGGAACGATCTCAAATGCAACCTAGCCTGGTCGTGCGCTTCGCTTACTGCTCGGCCATGCAACCTAAGGAGAAAGAGTTATGAAAGATTATTTTGTTGGCAATGCTGAGTATTTTAAAGGTATTGGAAAAGTCAATTATGAGGGAAGTGGATCTGATAATCCCCTTGCATTTAAATTCTATGATGAGAAGAAAATTGTTGATGGGAAAAGTATGAAAGAACATCTCCGGTTTGCCGTTTCATACTGGCATTCTTTCTGTGGTGATGGTACTGATCCATTCGGGTCAGCAACTCAATCCCACCCATGGAATGATAAAGATCCTATGACTGGTGCAAAACAGAAAGCAGATGCAGCATTTGAGTTCTTTACAAAACTGGGTGTACCATACTATTGTTTTCATGACAGAGATGCATCACCCGAGGGAAGTTCCATAGTCGAATCAGAGAAGAATCTGGAAATTATTACTAAAGTTTTAAAAGAACGGCAGGATGAGACTGGAGTGAAGCTGCTGTGGAATACTGCCAATATGTTTTCCCATCCCCGCTATATGAATGGAGTTGCTACTAATCCAAATTTTCAAGTACTTACCTATGGAGCCGCACAGGTTAAAGCAGCTCTGGATTCCAATGTTATTCTTGGCGGTCATGGATATACCTTCTGGGGCGGAAGAGAAGGGTACATGTCCCTGTTTAATACCGATATGAAGCGTGAACTGGATCATCTTGCAGGTTTTTTAACCATTTCCAGGGATTACGGCAGGAAAATCGGTTTTAGGGGGACTTTTTATATTGAACCCAAGCCCATGGAACCTTCAAAACACCAGTATGACTATGATGCTGCTACTGTTATTGCTTTTTTAAAGAAATACGATCTGGATAAAGATTTTAAATGTAATATCGAAGCTAATCATGCTACTCTTGCAGGTCATACATTTGAACACGATCTTCAGGTTTGTGTTGATGCCGGAATGCTGGGCAGTGTTGATGCAAATATTGGTGATATGCAGAATGGCTGGGATACTGATCAGTTTCCAACTGATGTATATGACACTGTTAAAGCCATGCAGGTTATTCTTTCAATGGGTGGATTTACTACGGGTGGTTTGAATTTTGATGCGAGAATACGTCGAAACTCAACGGATCAGGAGGACCTGTTTATTGCACACATAGGAGGTATGGACGCTTTTGCTCTTGGTCTTGAAATTGCATCAAAAATCAGGAGAGATGGTAAAATTGATAAAATGAAAGCAGATCGATATTCTTCATATAATTCAGGTCCTGGTGCTGATTTTGAACAAGGGAAGTTTACTCTTGAGGATTTAAGGGATCTTGCTGCTAAGGGTGGAGAACCAGAGACCATAAGCGGTAAACAGGAACTATATGAGAATCTAATTAATCAGTATATGTTTAACAGATAAATGATATGTTGGAACTAAGTAATCTTCTATACCCTGGGTATGTTTTATTATCCAGGGATTTAAAAATGCTTTACAATTTCACCCTTCAGGCGATAGTATTACTTCGTGAATAAAATTTTAAAAATAATGGCATTATTTTTTGGACTGGCATTTTTGTTTTTCCTTTTCCTCTCAATTCAACTTATGGTAAAAACTCCCTTTCTGTCAAAAAAAAGTATAGACGAAGTCGAGGAAGTTAATTTCCATTATGCTTTTTTTCTTCCTGCCGCAGATCATTCTTTTTTCAGTAAAGTCAGAGATGGTGCCATTGATGCAGCTTCTTCAATGGATTGTGCCATTACTTTTCATTCAATTGATTCAAATCCAATTAGTTTCGAGATGGCCCGGTTGTCTGGTTTTGACGGGTTTGGTGTATATATTTATGAAAAAGATGATCTTAAACTACAATACATGGAAAAGGCTATAAAAGAAGGTCTTTCTATTGTTCAAATTGAAAATCAGGTAATTCAGGGTCCTGACTCTTTTTTTATTGGAACAAATAACTTTGATGTAGGTAAGGGAATTGGACAACTTGCACAGAATTCAGAAATAAATAATTTGAATATTATTTTGGTTTACAGTGAAAAAAATCCGGGTCTTATGTCTAACGATAATTTAATAGAAATGGGGATAAAATCAATTCTTGGAAACCGTTTGTCTAATCTTAGAACAGAGAAGACAAGTCTAAACCCTTTGGATGCTGAAATGCTTACATATGAACTTTTAAAAAAAACCCCTTCTATAAACCTTATAGTACTGACAGATCCAAATGACACTCTTGTTACAATTCAGGCAATTATTGATATGAACCTGGTTGGAATGGTTAGGATAATAGGTTTTGGTGAGCACGAAACAATAAAATCATATATTGAAAAAGGAGTAATTCTTGGCAGCATTGTTCGTAATCCTTACAGAATAGGTTATTCCACAGTTATGGCTCTAAAAGAGCTTAGTACCAATGGATATACTTCTGCTTTCGTTGATACAGGAATAAATATACTCTCAGGTAACCATAAATGAACAATTCCATAAAAAGCAGACTGCTTATATACTTTTCTATAAGTATGATAATTATTGTATTTTCATTAGGGTTTGTTCTTTATAATTCCTTGAAACTTCAACATATAGCTGACAGACGTTTTGAAGATGAACAGTTTCTTCAGGAAATTCAATTACATCTACTGGATCTTCAAGTTCCTCTTCAGAATTACCTGACCAGCTATTCTTCTTCCTCTCTTTCAAAACTTTTGTATATAATTGAAATTTTAAATGAGTCAATTCCAGTTAGACGTATAATAACCGCAAATGATTCAGATCTTATCAAAAGAGAGATATTTTTTTTATTGGATAATTATTTATCTCAATTAAATCAGATTATTGAACAAAAACGTGGACGCAGGGTTCAGGAATATACCGAAAACTATCAAAATCTTACTAATTTGTATAATTATATAACTGATAGAATAAACAATGTAAGTTTACTTGGTTTTCGTGTGCAGCTGGAAGAATATAGAAACTTTCTTAACCTTTTTCGTCGAATTCAATTATATAGTATTATTCAGATACTGCTTGCAACAGCTTTTTCATTTACAATTTTAATGCAGATTATTAATAATATTGTAAATCCAATGTACCAGCTTTCTCTTATGGCAGGAAAACTATCAAATGGTGAGTTCAATATACCTGATATGCATTTTAATTCTGTAAATGAAGTCAATCAGGTTTCAGAAGCATTTAACGATATGAAACAAAATATTCGTCAATTTGTTGAGGAACTTCATAAACAAAAGGACATGGAACAGGAGATTATGACCGAGAGAGTAAGAAATTTGAAAATGGAGCAGATGTTAAAAAGAATGGAATTATATACTCTCCAGGCTCAGATGAATCCTCATTTTTTGTTTAATACAATAAATACAGGGGTACAGTTAGCTATTATGGAAGATGCTGACAGAACTGCTGAATTTATGGAAAATCTTGCTGCACTTTTTCGTTATAATATTAGGGAAAAACAGTTTTTTGTTCCCCTTCGTCATGAACTGGATGGTCTAAAATCATATTATAATATTCTAAAAATAAGATTTCCAAAAACACTGAATTTGGTTTTGAATGTTCAGGATGATCTGCTTGATAAATATTCCTGCCCTTCAATGGTTATACAGCCACTTGTTGAAAACTCTGTTCTTCATGCTTTCAAACATAAAGAAGGCACAGGAACAATTACAGTTTCAATTACTTTTAATGATCCTGTTTTGTTAATTTCTGTTCATGATGATGGAGGGGGTATTCCTGAAGATACAGTAAAGGAATTATTAGCTCCTCATATTCACGATTATCAGCTCAGTTCCAAAGTTATGGGTCTTGAAAATGTTATTCAGCGCTGCTATTTCTTTTATCCTGACCAGGAGGATGTAATTAACATAAAATCAAATTCCCATGAAGGAACAGATATTGAAATTAGAATACATACAGAGGTACAACCATGTATCAGGTTATGATAGTCGATGATGAAGAACCTGTTTTAGATAGTTTTGCTTTTATTCTTCAAAATAATAAAACAGATTTTGAGCTTTGTGCCAAAGCAAGATCAGGAACAGAGGCTGTACGATTGATTCATGAACATTCCCCGGATCTGGTTTTTATGGATATACAAATGCCTGGAATTGATGGAATTGAAGCCATAAAGCAGGTAAGAAATAATTTTCCTAAAATAGTATTTATTCTGGCAACAGCTTATGAACGTTTTGATATTGCACAGAAAGCAATTCCTCTTGGTGTTTTTAGTTACATTGTAAAACCTGTTTCCAGAAAAACACTCCTGGATGAACTTCTAAAAGTTAAAAGCCATCTTGATAGTTTAAGGGAAAGGGATCTTAGGCGTCTGGAAGATACTCAACTTCTGCAAAAGACTAAAGATGAAGAAACTAAACGTTTTTTATGCAGCTTAATATGGAGAGATCAGGATGAAAATAAGTGGGAGAAGTTTTTAAGCCTTTTTTCTATTAATAGTAATCGTGGTGTAATTTATCTTCTTGAGGCTGTAGGAGATATTTCTGAAGATATTAAAAATTCAAAATATGATATAATTAAAGATAAAATACAATTTAAATTCTTTTGTCTTAGTACAGTTGTTGCAGGAAGAATGCTTATTTTTTTTCCTGAAGAAAGTAGCCTTAATAAATTGGATTATTATTTACAAAATATTATGAAAGAACTAAGTCCATATATTTTTACCCAGGGGAAGGGTGGTATATATCCTCTTGTTTCAATACACAGTTCCTTCCTGGAAGCATTTCAGCCATTTGCTGCAGCTTCTGAAAAGGAGGATTCCTATTCTTCATGTCGTGAAAAAATCAAGTTAGTTTGTGATAGTATTATTGATATTGAAAATATGAAAGCCGAAAATATATTTGAAGATTATTGGATGGAAATATTTAATAAGTTAAGTTTTTCAGTAGCTCTTGGGAAAATGGTTGCATTATTTTCACTTGTTTTAAATAAAATAGATAAACAGATTTTAATATCTTCCAATTTTAATATTGATCCGGCTGAAGAGATTATGGTTCTTAATTCCATAGATGAGTGGCAAAGTTGGGCTTCACAGATATTTAACAGCCTTCGTAAGCATATACAGCTTAGTGAAAATCAATCTTATCCAAGACCTCTGACGGCTGCTATTGTATATATTCGGGAAAATTATCAGAAACCAATACAGCTTTCTATGGTAGCTGAGGCCTGTAATGTTACAAGCAGTTATCTTAGCAGATTATTTACAGAATATTTGGGTACAAAATTTATTGATTATATAAATCGATTTCGACTGAATAAGGCAATAATATTGCTTGAAGATAAAAATTATTCCATCAAAGAAGTTGCATATCTGGTAGGGTATCAGGATCCAAACTATTTTAGCAGGATTTTTAGACGCCATATGGGAATATCTCCTTCAGATCTTGAAAAAGAAGGTGTAAAAATATGATTGGTAAAAAGGTTTTATTTATTCTATTAATTCTCCCCTTTGTATTTTCATGTAATAAAACTAATGAAGATAGATCTGGAATCCGTATAGGATTTTCTGCAGCTTCAGATACATTTCTTTTAGAACGCTGGGATAGAGATATTAAGATATTTATGGCCTCTGCCAGAGAACATGATGCAGAAGTTATTTTTGCTAAATCACCAGGAAATGCCATGGGCCAAATACC
>CBDVAD010000129.1:0-8652 GCA_965371875.1 uncultured bacterium | reverse complement strand
TTTTTCAAAACAATTAACAACTCCTATCCAGTTACTTTTCACTATATATTTCCAAGAATACAATTTACTATTACCTATTACTATATCATAACAAAGATTTTTTATTTTCATCTTAAAATAATTACAGAAATGCACAGTATGACATAGGAGCGGAGGTTAATTCTTGCTTTCAAGCCTGGGCGATAGTATTATATAAGGGAAAGTAGTTATCTAATATTTTATGGACCTTAAGTGATTAATTTACGAGGGGAAAGTGAATAGATATGAAGCCGTAAAAGCAACCAAAAACGGTGCAGTTGCCGGGTATATATTGGGGGCTTTGAGTCTTTTGATATCTTTGACCTCAGTTTACCGTAACCCAGGTGGGGCAATAGGTCTGGCGGCTGGTCTTTCAGTGGCATTTTACTTAGGTTTTATATTTACGTGTGCATACGGCATTTCTAAAAAATCAAGGCTTGCTGCGGTCCTACTGTTTGTCTATTTAATTTTTAGAGTAATATCTAAGGGTATGGAACCAGGAAAGGCATCTGGAATTAGAATTGGAATATTGGTGCCGTTTATATATTTTTATGGCAAGGCAATTCAGGGGGCCTTTGTATTTCACAAAATTGAGAAATCAGAAAATCCTGATTATAAAACAACTCCAAAATGGATACTTATCACTGGAGTGTCAGTACTTATTATTGTTGCAGCCTTAATAGGTATTGGGACCATGATAGAGAATGGAGTATTGCCTTCTCCAGAGGTTCAAATCGGCACTGAGATTTCTCAGAAGAATAGAGACATGCTGATTTCTAATTCCATCATCATTAAAGATGATCATATTGAATATTTTTATTCGATGGGTCTAACCTCTATATTACAGGGAGGTTCAATTCTCACCGAAGATCGAGTGATACTTTATTTTATGAATGAGTATAGAGAAATTGAAGTTTATGAAATTTATGTCAACGATATTTCCTCGATCGAGCTGGTAGAGATGGGCAATTTTATGAACGACAGCATCTATATGATTAATTCAAATAAGCTGGATGCCTGGTTACCGATTCCACTCTCGACACAAAATGGAGGTGGCGTTAAGTTTATTGAGGCGTTACGTGCAAAAATCAATATAATCAGCCTATAACAGAGCATTGGCTATTCATGGGGACGAAGGCTCTGCAGAGATCACAGGGGGTGACGGAGTAATTGCGAGACTCGCAGTAATTACCGCCCGCAGACCCCGGCGATGATTGTGAGTAATCGGAGCAATTTGACGGAGCCGGATCAGGGCAGTGGAATGATTGCGAAACTTGCAGCAATTCAGCGCGGCTGGAGGCAGGGGGAGAATCTAAGAGGGGGTCGGGGTTCCATCTGCCTCAATAATCATTTGATCTATCCTCTTTACAAGAACTTCCACATATTCAAACAGGTCAGGAATCTCGGCTGCCGGAATACGAAAACCTATGGCCCCGGGGTGACCTCCTCCATTTTTAATATCAAAGACTTCGAGTATACTACGGAGATCCAAAGCTCTATATAGATGACATCTTCGCATGCGGAACTGTATAAGATCAGAATCCTTCTTATCATCGTAATAAGCAACAAGACTTAATACCCGACTGTATTCGGACAGGGAGTCAGCAGCATACCTGGCAACAGTAACAATAGTTTCGTGATCAAAGGCATCCCGCATCTGTTTAATCACTTCCTGACTTACAATCACTGATCCTATTTTGGTTGAAATATCCACCTTTTGTTTCATCATCAGTGTAAAACATTCATCCTCATGCATGGACATCTGCTGGAGTTCAGTAAACACCTCTTTCATGGTGGAAAAATTACCGGAATTCTTATGGGTTTTATTAGTAAGCATTTCATTAAACATATTGCTGAATAAACGATAGAACCACTTTTCCCTTCTGGTTTTAAGATACTTTCCCATTTTCGAATCACCAATGATACCGGTTAATACAGCCAAAACAAAATTACGGGAAAAAAGATCCTGAATATTAAAGGAATTGATAAGATCTTCATGATTTTTCAGCTTAAACGCCAACAGCCCAACCAGTTCGCTTGCGGAAGAGGCTTCATCTACATAGCAATAATCCCTGTCACCTATATATGCACTATCCGCTTCAAGGTGATGATCAATTTCTATTTTCAGGATCTCTTTATTACCATAAACATCTTTTGATCCTGGAAAAGTTTCTCTCATTTCCGGCTTGGGAGTATCCATAAAAAACACAGTAGAGATTTTACAAGGCAGATCTTCTTTGTTATGGAGAAGCTCAATTGAATTGTATCTGCAGATATTAAGAAGATACTGATAGTTTTTATTAATTTTTTCGGGAATTAAAAGATATACCGTTTTTGAAAATTTATTAAGGAGCAGGCTTATTGCAATCATGGAAGAAATACAGTCCTCATCAGGATTTTTATGACCCATGACAAGGAAACAGTCCCGGAGAGCAATTGCTTCCAGGATATTATTAATAATCAGATTCCTTGTTTTTATACTGGATATTCCTGTTTTTGTTATGACTTTTTTCTTTTCATTAGTCCAGAGAACTGCTCTGTTCCGCCCCGCTTCTTTTGCTTTGTAAAGGGCCTGATCTGCCCTCTCCCTAAGACTGGAGACCGAATCAGCATGATCAGGATAACATGCTATACCAATACTGGCAGTAACATCTTTCAAAGCCCCCCCCAGATTCTTTAGTAAATTGATTTCTCTAACCTGTCTTACCAGCACTGAACAGAGAGCAAGGGCTTCCATGCCTGTAATTCCAGGTAAAAGAAAGGTAAACTCATCTCCCCCATACCTGGCAAGAATATCTTCCTTTCTAAATAGGTTTTTAAAAACCGGAACAACTGCAAGTATTACCTTGTCTCCCATCTCCTGACCGTATTCATTGTTTAAGGTTCCAAAATTATCCAGATCTACCATTATTACGGAAAGAGGATCGCTTTCACTTTTTGCCTCTGCAAAACGGTCTTCAATTGCCTCATCAAGAAATCTCCGGTTATACAGTCCTGTAAAATCATCGGTAATCGCTCTGGCTCTTGCCTTCTCTCCCCATGTTACCATGTCAGATAAAAACGCACCGGTATTGTTCAAACGCAGGGTGGTAATTTTCAGCATACGGTGCATGATATTACTGCCGGCTATCGGGTTATTTTTAATGAATTCATAAAAATCATCTGCTTTCAGACTGAGTACTTTCGTGTCACATTTAGGAGTGCATGTAGCTGATCTCACAGCACTGTCAAAAATTGACATTTCCCCAAAGAAATTACCAGCTGTTATCTCTGCTATCTCCAGTACTTTACCATCCGGTGTATTAACAGATATGGAAACAGATCCGGAAAGGACAATATACATTATCTCTCCAGTATCACCTTCGTTAAAAAGCGTTTGTCCTTTGGAGTATTTTTCAGTATTCATATATGAATAGAGTAATTCCAGCTCATTACCGGAAAGAGGAGAGAGGATTTCGATTAATTTAAGTATACTGACAGGAGTTTTATTCATTCTTTTCCACCGGCATCTTCCGGAAATAGAATAAGGTTCCCACCTCTTCTTCTACCTACAAGGGGTAGCTCATGAGCTTTAAATATAAGCTCTTCAGCATTTGTTCCGTGGTCAGGAAAAAGAGTAATACCAATACTGGCGGTAGTGGGGAACTCTTTTCCTTCTGTTGCCTCACTTACATCAAGATTATTCATAAACTCTTTAATAAGCAGAGCTTCATTGAAAGCTGCCTCTTTTGTAATTCCAATCTGAAGGATTGCCATTGCAGTACTTTTATATCTTGCTAATTGTTTATCATCCCCAATGAAATTCCGTAATTTTCTTGCCATAATACTGATAGCTATAGATCCGGCATCATGTCCATAATTATCATTTATAGATTTAAAATTGTCTGGTTTTATAATATAAAGAGAAAAAGAAGAACCCTTTTTACTGACAAGTTCTCTCATTTTTTCTATTAGCCAGGTTTGATTAAATAATCCTGTAAGCTTATCTCTATACACCTGTTTTCTAAGTTCCTGTATTAAAGGTGAATTTTCTTTGATAAGTGCATTAGCTCTACGGATACGTTCAGCCATTACTACTAATATTTTATGCAGAATACGGGCGGACAATTCGGGGTGATCTTCAAGAAAACTTGTAAACCCAGTCCCGGCTTTGGGGAATATTAAAAGGCGTGTTTTTACAGATGCAAAAGCAGAAGCAATTCTGGATGTTTCGGTGAACAGATCCAGTTCACCAAAGCAGTTACCCTGGACAAAACGGGCTATGTCAGTTTTCCTGGCTGATTCATCCTCTTTCTGAACTACAACTTCTCCGGATTCAACAATATAAAGTGCATTCCCGGACTCTCCCTGTAAAAAAACAGGAGCATCTGTCTTAAAATCATAAAAATCACTACTTCGGGCAATAACTTCTATTTCAGGGGCGAGTAGGGATGAAAAAATATCAGTCTGCTTAATAAGAACTGCTTTTTGTTTATGCAGATCTTTTATCATTTTAGCTCCGTTTTATGCTTTACTGGTGCTTGTATGTAATAATATAATCCAATAAGAAGAAAAAAACAAAGAGGAAAGGGATGAATAATAAATTTGAGCCGGTTAAAGATCTCAGAGGTATTATTTCAGTATTAAACACCCCGTTTACAGAAAATGACAACCTGGACATTCCCTCCTTACAGAAAAATATCCGTTTAGCTATAAAAGCGGGAGTAACAGGTTTTCTTATTCCAGCCATGGCCTCGGAGGCCAAAAACCTGTCTGAAGAAGAAAAGCTAATTCTAATCCGCTCAACCATAGAAGCCTGTAACAATGAATGTACCGTGATAGGAGGTACATCAGCTTCTTCCCTTGATGAAATGCTCAGACTTGGAGAAGCTTACCTAAAAGAGGGATGTCAGGGAATTCTGGCTAATATACCTTATCAATCATCTAAAAGATATCGGGAATCCGCCAGAGCCATGGATGCACTTAAGCCGGACTTTCTGATGCTTCAGGACTGGGATGCAGATGGTTATGGAATACCTGTAGACCTGATCATCGATCTTTTTTCTGAACTGGAAACATTTAATTGTCTTAAAATTGAAGTTGTTCCGGCAGGAATCAAATACTCAGAGATCCTAAAAAAGACCGGTGGTTCTCTACATCTTTCCGGAGGATGGGCAGTCTCACAAATGATAGAAGGTCTGGAAAGAGGTATTCATGCCTTTATGCCCACAGGTATGCACGAAATTTACTGTCGAATATACAACTTATATATAGAAGGGGAAATATCTGAGGCCAGAGAGCTGTTTGAAGAACTGCTGCCTGTTCTGGCTTTTTCAAATCAGCATCTGGATATTTCAATTCACTTTTTTAAAAGACTTCTATGGAAACAAGGAACCTACACGACTCCAGGAGTTCGAAAACCTATTCTGCCCTTCGATCATATTCATGAGAATGAGGCAGACAGGCTGATTGAAAAGGTAATAAATATGACAGAAAGAATTGTGGAGTGACCGGACTTCATTTTATAGTCCTCATTTTCTCTTTGATACTCTCTCTTTTTCTCTTTTCTTTTCAGCCTTCCTGCCAGCCTTCTCTCTTGCCTCTATCTCATAGCGGTACTCTTTCCAGCTAATCCAATCCTCACCCCGGTCTTTTGCTTGAGTGTAGGATTTAATGGTTTTAAGTTCATCCATCATTTCTTTGAACCCTTTATCTGTATTCTCATAACCGCTTAGATCACTGATTAGTTTATAGACAGCATACCTGATTACAGTAGAAAGCCCAATAATTCCAGATTCTTCCCCAAAGTCTTCATTAGCTATGGCCTCCAACTCTCTCATTGTATCTTCCCTGAATACAATTGATATTTTCTTGTTTAACTCTTCCATTTGTTTCCCCCTGTATTAATAATATACACATAGTTTGTGTGTAGAGTGTTAATATGTATGAATGTATCAGAGTTTTTTATTTGGATAATTTGTGTGCATTATATGTAATTGGAGTATGTTGACAGAAAATTTATACCATCCTCTATTTTATTTTTTTTAAAAACTAATATTCATTAAACTGACATTTTTTATGAATCCAATGTTATCCGAATTATCAGATTTAAAAGATAAAGAGGGAAAAGCAAGGCCAATCGTAATTACACAAATTACGGCAGTCCTAATAGAATGTGATCGATAATACGCCATTCCCCATTCCTTTTGGATAATTGAAAGACATCCTGCCATCTCCATTCACCCTCACCCACTCTTCCATAAATTGTGTAGATGGGTTCTCCCTGTTCACTTTCAAAATCTCTTTGCGGGTCTGAATAGACAATCAGATTAAAGAAGTCTCCCTGGTCGAACATTCCCTGCTGCTTGACCTTAAACTCCTCAATACCCTGAACATTTTCCACCACAACCCCGTTTGTATCTTTTGTGGTATGAATAAAATCGGGCCAGTAGGTATCGACCAATCCTTTCATGTCTTTTGTCTGCAGAGATTTCACCCAATTGTTTACAACAGCATCGATAGCCGTTCTGTCGTCCTGGGTAATCCCCTCGGGTGCGGTAGTGCAGGCGAATAACAGAAGTAAAACCAGTCCGCCCAAAATGATACTTTCCATGACCTTTTTCATTACTTTCTCCTTTTTAAAATTAATAATATTTTTAAATCTTCATAACCTGATACATCCATATTAAATCCCTCTTCAGTTCAGAATAGAAGATGCCACTACCTTAATACCAGGGGTGAGAATCCCGTACCACCAATCAAATGAAGTTTACCTGCGCTGATTAAATACAAAATTAAAACCTGTTGTAATACCAAGTACAGCAGGTTTGCTTTGATTTGGTAAGACAATATGCAAATCCACTGGAACAAAGACACCTCTATATGAAAAAGTCCATCCTACAGCACAGATGACACCTATTCCGGTAAGAGAAGCTATCGGTCCAACTCCAAATTCAAAGCCTGAACTACCCCTATAACCAATCATCAGAGCTGCAATAGGTATTGCAATTGACTGTTCCAATCCACCGACTAAAACCATCTCCTGTATGGCAAAATGGCTTTGCGTTTCCCCTAATAGTATTCTTTGTTCTAAAATTGCTCCAAATAATGTATAGACAGGAATGAATTCTCCTTCAAACGACTCATTAACCATCTGAGTAAAATCTTCTGAAGAAGTAAAATTATAGGATACTCCTATCCTTGGTCCAAAAATTGTCTTAAACTCGGGTTCATAATATTCTTCTGAAAATAAATAGATGGTGCTTAATGAAGTAACTAAAAATAGAACAATAATCACTCTTCTCATACAATTCTCCTTTGGTAGCAAAGGCGAACTGTACAAATTAAGATGAGTATAAACACAATGATAAATACGGACTTTTTTAACATACAACAGCCACCTACTAAAATATATTAAATATCTTTAAACAGGAGACCGGAAGATGAGAGGCACTGCTGCAATATCTCCCTTCTATGCAAAATATATCATTTCCCTTCAGTTTTTTCAAATTAATAATCCGGTAAGTTATATATCCGGCAGTTTATATGATAATATAGTACGGTATATTTTATGCGGATTGAGTTCAGAATCAATAGCAAGTATGGATTTCGTTTTCCGAAGACTTTATTCCACTTCGCTATCTCTTTATTAACTATAAAGTATCAGAATATCCTTATGGAAATTATACCTCCGTCCCCATTTTAGTATAAAAATGTAATCAAAAATTAAAATCTATAATCACAAAAAGTGTCATCTTGGTGTCACACATCATGCATAAAACAATATGCTTCAAGGGGGAATTTTCGAGTCGACGGAGGTTTTATCTAGGGTGTATAATAAGCTATTGAATATTAACTCTTCCCGTACAGGAGGATTTTATGGAATTTTTTAGACAGATAAAGCAAAACATGACTAAGGGAAATATCTTTCTGCATTCGATGCCTGGATTATATGAGACTCTGGATGAAGTGAAAAAGGAATTGAATGATCATGATATAACTCAAATATTCTGCCTGACTAATAAATCTGAAATCCGGGCTTACTCACCTGACTACTTTCAAGCTGTAGAAAATAGTCAGCTTGATGGTATCCGTATCACCTACAATCCTGTTCCGGATTTTGGAATACCTGTTGATGATAAAATGCTTTCAGATTATCACACAACACTTATCAAGGCATATGAGCATCTAAAAGCTGGTAACATTCTTCTTCATTGTACTGGCGGGATTGGTCGTACCGGAACCTTTTCTGTTATTCTGCTCAGGATGATTGGCTATACATTGGATGAGGCACTGAAAATAACAAGAGACAACGGATCCGGTCCGGAAAGTTCTGAACAGAAAGATTTCTGCCAAAATTATGGAAATGACAGTAATAATACTTGAAATTATACCTCCGTCCCCATTGTTTCCTGACAATCCCAAAAACCAACAGCAACCCTGAATCAGACTTCTTCATATTTACTGGTGACCATCTTTATATTATCAAGAATCTCAAAGAAAGCCTCCACAATGTCCGGATCGAATTTTATTCCTGACATATCCCTGATCTCCGCCAGGACTTCAGCTTCTTCCCAGGCCTCTTTATATACACGCTTGTTTCCCAGAGCATCGTATACATCGGCCAGGGCCACTATACGACCAAACAAAGATATT
>CBDVAD010000128.1:0-8653 GCA_965371875.1 uncultured bacterium | reverse complement strand
AACCTTTGTTTTCATGAAATCAGATCCTCCATTACGGTTGCAGGCAGATGGTTTCCGGTGGAACCATCTTAGCTATTCAATCCTTGTAACTATTTAGTAAATTGGTTTTACTAAATAATAACATGGAAAATACTGATTGTCAAATTAATATACATTTAATTTTTCCCGGTAGTTCTTAACATTTCATTTCTAAGAAAAAAGTATAGACAACTGCAATTCTTCCCACATATAATACGTGTATTTGCTCGTTATGGTTTTATAACAAGATAATATACTGAAATAAGCAGGTGAGTATTATGCGATTAAAAAGTACAACAGGAAATCAGGAACTATTAAAGAAAAATAATATGGAGCATATTATTCGATCAATTTCGAAAAAAAATATAGTGTGTGAGATAGGAACTGTAAATACATCATGCGGAGGCCCTCCTCCATTGATTGAAGTTAATAGAAACTTAGGATATTATGTTGATAATGAAGCGCGCTGTAGCGGCTATAATTGGAGTAATTTTGTAAGCGTCAATTTTACAACCCGTTAAACTGAAACCTGTTTATTGCTTCCCTCTCACAGTTTTTAGGGAGAAACTTTTCAAAATCAGTATCAGATTTTATCAGTGGAGTATTTTCAAAAACCCACTTCAAGTACCCATAAGGATTTAGATCAAAAGTTACATTATTATAACACCTATAATATCTTCAGCTGCAGCAGAGTGCAACAGTCTTCGCTAATTCTGTCCTGTCGTCGACCAGGAAGGTTACAATATTGGCAAACTCTTCCTCCATCTATTTTAATTTAATTGTTGAATCCCGGATGGTCAACGATCCTATTATATACAATGACCTTGGGGCATTTTTGATATCTGACAAACGAGATTTCATCAAATCTAATGCACCAATAGCTATTTCTCTGAAAGGTTGAGCATATGAGGTCAATGGAACACCAAGATTTTTCGCATAGTTAATATCATCAAAGCCTGCAAGTCTGATGTCTTCAGGCACTCTTAATTTATTAGTTAAGCATGACTGGAACACTCTGGCTGCTACAGTATCATTTGAACAAATAATAGAATCTGCCTGATTCACATCCTTGAGGAACTCAATTATATTTATAGTCTCGGCTGGTAGATTAATTAATTCCATAGATATTGAAAAGTCCTGCATTTCTTCCACAGCTTTTAAGGCACCAATATATCTTTGATATGCTGGATCTGCCGAATTTTCAGGTACTAAAAATATAATCCTTCTGCTGCCTGATTCCAACAGGTGCCTGGCCATTATAAAACCTGCATTAATATTATCATTAGAAACAAGATCCAAATTGCTACGTTGAGGCCAGGGGACAATATCTCGATCTAGAAGAACAATTCTAATATCATTTTCTAAAAACCGCTCAATAATTCGAGTGTTGATATCAGTCATATTAGGTACACGTGATAAGGGAGAAAACAGAACACCTTCTATTCCCTCATGAATATAGTTAGTACAAATTGTATCGATTTCTTTTTGAATGTCAGGATTCAGAGTTGAAAGTTTTCTCTCATTCCAGTAGATACTGAAATTAAAATCATGTGCATGCTCCGATATTGTTTTACAGATTGGTTCAAATATCTCTGTATTGTTTAATCCCGGAACTATTAATCCAATTTTTTTATTCTTATGTAGGTTGATTGACTTAACGATGGTACCGTATCCGGGTTTCCTGATTAAGTATCCTTCACCTTTTAACCTTTGAAGTATCCGATTAATAGTAGAACGGGATACAGAAAAACTAGCAGCAAGTTCTTCTTCGGTGGGAATTAAATCACCTTCACTGTATTTGCCTGTTTGTATTTCGGAAAGTAAAGTTATATACAATCCCATACGTTTACCCTTGGGATTGATACTTTTAATAATAGTAGGTTTATTATACATTCCTTAATGTATCATATTTGATCTCATATGGTCAATAACAAACCGCTCATTAGGAGCGGTTTGTTGATACTATTTCTTAATGAACTCCCAATGCAAAAAGTTCACGTCTGGATTTCGGATAATCCTGCATAATAATATGCTCCATCAACTGGTCTTTAAGGTTTCTTTTAATTAGCTCAGAATCTGGGTCCTTGCATAAATTTCTTTGTTCTGATGGATCATTCTCGATATCAAAGAGCTGCTCTCCATCTCCACAGGGATAGTAAGTGTAACGATACTTCTTTGTTCGAATTGTTCGTGCCCAATCCCCAGGATTATTACTCCAAATGGCATTGTAGCATTCAGAATAGGCTGAATCACGCCTGTTTTCAACTCGTTCTCCTTTGCAATAGGGAATTAACGAATGACCAGGTAACTGCGGAAGGTCCTCAGCTTTAATATTAAGATATTCTCCCATGGTGGGTAATAGAGGCAGTTTAGATGAGGTTAAATCGAGAATGGTCGGGCATATATCTTCCAGCTGTATTGGATCATCTATAACCTGACCTTTTTTAAGTCCCGGTCCACTAATGATCAGCGGAACTCTGATACATGCATCATAGTGACGTTCTTCCTTGCCCCAAAAGTGATGATCATATAAAAGATCACCATGATCAGATGTAAATATAATATAGGTATTGTCCATCTGTTGTTGTTTTTCCAGTTCTGCCATAACTTTACCCAGCTGTCTGTCCAGGTGAACCATATCAGCAAAATAGAGAGTACGGCCCCATTTCCAATTAGACATATCTACTTCATTCTGGCGTTTAAAATATCCAGGCTGTGATTCGTTTTCTATTTTCCATTCTGCACCAGCAGGATCTGGTATTTTATCGATATTTACATATTGAATATATTCTTCCGGGGCGCAGAACGGATAGTGCGGTTGTACATAACTGATTTGAGCAAAGAAGGGTTTCTCTGCTTTACAGGAATTCCTTATAAAATCAATTCCATGACCGGTAATCCAGTTTGTCTGACTTACCTCTTCAGGGAATGGCAACGTATAAACCCAATCGGTATTTTTCGGATTTTTCTGAGAAGCCCAGACATATCCGTCACGGACTTTCTTAATCCTTTCCTTTAGGTTTATCTTGTAATCACCATGGGCCGAAAAATCCGGTATATGCCAGGGCCAAATAGTTGCTAAGACATCTTCATAGTGTTCAGGATAATTTTTCTTCACCCAGTCGTTCCATTCTCCTCCTCGTCCATCCTCTGTTATATGTGTCACATCAAAACCATATGGTTTATAATCGGGATATTGGGATTCGAAATGAGGTCGAAAATGGACTTTTCCCAATGCTCCTGTAATATATTTATTTTTTTGGAGGGCCTGCATAAAAGTTGGCAGCTCTGGATTTAGAAGAAATCCGTTTTCAAGCAATCCATGTCCACGTGTTGTTAAACCTGTAGCAATGGTCGCCCGGGTCGGCATACAAACAGGATTACTGGTTATAGTTGAGCTAAAATACGTACCATTATTCATAAGACGTTTAAAGTTTGGCATATCGCAAAGACCATTGACACCCATCTCAAACCATTTTGCAGATAGTTGGTCTACCATAAAGAAAATTATATTAGGTTTATCCTTATTCATTTTATGCTCCTATTTAATGATGAATAGTTTTGGAATTATTTCTGAAAAAAATGGTACGTATGTGAGGATCATCAGCACAACAAGCATCCCTCCTATTAATGGAAGTGCTCCTTTAAAAACATCCTGAATTCTCGTCCCGCTAATCTGATTGGCAATAAATAGATTTCCACCAAAAGGTGGTGTTACAAATCCAATACCTAAATTAACAATCATAAAAATACCGAAATGAACAGGACTTATACCAAATTGCTGAACTACAGGATAAAGTAAAGGAGAAAGAATCATAACCGCGGCAAGGGTATCCATAAAAGTTCCAACAATTAGAAGGAAAATGTTTATTACTATGAGAGTCATAATTTTGCCACCTGTAAAGCTTGCGATGGACTTTGCCAGCATTTGAGGGACACCTTCATTAGCTAATAAAATACCAAGAGCTGTAGCAAATGTCAGTAGTATCATAACTGTTACAATAGGGATCAGAGCATTACGCAAAATTGCAGGAATGTCTTTTAAAGTAAAATCTTTATGTATTAACAACCCAACAAGAAGAGAGTAAATACATGCTACAGCAGCTGATTCGGTGGGAGTAAAAATCCCACTGTATATTCCGCCTAATATTATTACAGGAGTCAAAAGTGCCCACTTGGCCTCCCATCCAGCTTTTAGAATGCTCTTGAGATTCCCAGGTTCCCGGCCGGAGCCGTATCCCTTCTTTTTGGCATATAAATAAGCAGGTATTCCCATTCCGGCTGCAACAAGGATGCCGGGTATAAAACCAGCCAGAAACATATCCCGAATGCTCACGCCCTGGAGGGACAGAGCAAATACTATCATTGGATTGCTTGGTGGGATTATAATGGCCAGAACTCCTGCACAGGCAACAACACCAGCTGCAAAAGATTTTGAGTATCCCTGTTTTTCCATTTCAGGTATCATGATAGCACCAATTGCAGCTGCCGTTGCCGGACCAGAACCACTTAATGCTCCGAAGAAAAGACATGATAATATTGTTACAATTGTCATACTCCCATAGACATGTCCTACCATTTCATCAAAGAAGGCCAATATACGCTTTGCAACACCACCAGTCGCCATCAGACTACCAGCAAATATAAACAAAGGGACCGCCAGAAGAGGAAATTTATTCATGGAATTGAACAGATCTACGGATAAGGATAGAAAATCACTGCCAACCATCCATGCATACGAAAAGGTTACGATACCAATAGTAACAGCAAGAGGCACCCTGATAATGAGTAGTACAAAAAATAGGAGTAATAAAAGGATAAAATTCATTTCTCACCTCTCTTCAACACTTGTAAAAAAATCTGGAGCAGGCGAAATATCGCTAATCCAAAACCAACAGGAAAACAAATTAAAACAATCCATAAAGGAGCCGACATGGCATCTGAAACCATATTAACTAGTTTATTAAATTGAATAAGATTGAGTGTTTGAATGGCCATGAATCCAAAAAAAATCATTTGTATTGACAGTGAAATTATAATAAGAATTTTATCGACCATGTAATTAAGATTTTCCGGTAACAGATCCAAAGTTATATGTTTTTGCTTCTTAACACCATAAGGAACACCGATGTATACAATCCAGACAAAGGCAAATGTGGCTAGTTCTGAAGTATATGCACCCGGGCTATTTAAAACGTAGCGCCGAAAGACTTCAATTCCCAGAGCTAGTACAATAAATACTAGTCCGGGGAAAAGAACTATCTCTTCAAGGTAATTATCCAAGAACTTATGCAGCTTTATTTTCATTGTTCCATCCATAGATAAGGTATTTGCATGCCAGGATATTGTGAAATATCCTGGCATGATTAATAATAAGAAGTACTAATTCAATCGTGAAATTACCAGGTCATACCAATCCTGGGGAACTTTATCTGAACCGACAAATTTTCCGATCACACTTTCAGTAGCTTTTCTAAACTGTAAATTCTCCTCGGGGGAGATTTCATACCACTCACCACCAGAGGCCTTGATTGCAGAAATCGCCTGGTCACGTTTTCCACTATAAACTTCAGGAGCAAACTCAAGTGCTACTGTATTTGCAGCATCATCTACTATTTTTTTCAATTCTTCAGGCAAACTTTGATACCATGGATCATTGAAAATTAAAACTTCTGTA
Source organism: uncultured bacterium (assembly GCA_965371875.1). GTDB lineage: Bacteria > Spirochaetota > Spirochaetia > B11-G9 > B11-G9 > JAJRQE01. The sequence goes on along the minus strand of CBDVAD010000128.1, from coordinate 2,958 downwards.
AATCCCTGGAAATTAACGTTTGAATACTTTCTGGCTGCATCCAGGTGTTTAAAGGCTTCTGCTGCCCATACTGGTATGGTTTCACCGTCTACAGTTCCGGTCTGAAGAGCTGTATAGACTTCAGAGATGCCCATGGCAACGGGAATTGCACCAAAGCTTTTAACACAGGCTTGTTCAAGTGCGGAAGCCGAGGTTCTGATTTTCAATCCCTTCATATCTGCTGGAGATTTAACCAGTACTTTACTCATACATGCTGCACGAAAGTTAATAGGAGCTACCCATGCTACCCTAATCTTTTTTAAAGCGGCTTCCTTCTGAATGGCATCAACAACAGGCCCGGCAAATTTATCATTCTCATAAAATATTGTTTCATTTGCTCCGGCAGAGTCAAAAATATAGGGAAGATCAAATACATTAAAGGTATTTAACTGTGCACTCAGGTTTGAAGTTGATATCTGGCTTACCTGCACCTGTCCGCCAATCTGAGTCTTATTGATCAATTCTGAATCATTTCCCAAAATAGCATTATAGAATACTTCAGGGACTATTGCACCATTTGAGTTTTCTTTTACCAGCTCTGCAAAACGTGATACGATCTGACCTGGAGATGAAGTTTCAGGTACAGTTACACCAATCTTCATTTCATAAGTTTTCGATTCCATAACTTCATTATCCTGCTGCCCACCAGCGCTCAAAGGCATAGAGATAAGTACGAATAGAAATGTGATTGCAATGATTCTCTTAAATAGTTCATTGTCTTTCATAAAATTCCTCCATAAAGATTTGTAAGATAAAACATCTTGACATGCTTGTTCACATATGTCAAGTTTTATTTTCACATATATTCTTTTTTGTGCATCGTTATTCACATATATTCTTTTTTATTATATAGCTAGTGTACTATAGAGAACATACAACAGCTCTTTTTAACTCTGGAGAAATGACTGCACCTCCGGCATATACAGTTTAAAATATTTCAGCTGTATACTAATCTCCGGATTGAAACCATAACCAAGATCTCGATCCACATTCCAGAAAAAGTGTTTCTTATCAATTTATTTCTCTATCTTTTCCAGCTGCTCTCTTCGGTATATTTCATTCAGGCTGTTCTGCCCTCTCATCTTAGTACCGTCAATTGCAACAGTTTTGAATGAAAGTAATTTTAGTTTATGACAAAGTTTCAAAAATTCTTTGAAAAGATTCTTTAGTTCAATTAGGTTATCCTTCCTGAAATCTGCTATTGTTTTGAAGTCAGGGGCCAGATCTTCTGTTAACCATATAAGCTCAGTGTTTAGATTACACTCTTTTTCCAACCTTCTACTACTTCGTATCCGTTCCAGATATCCATAGATATTTTCAACCCTGGACAATATGGTGGAGCTCCTATTGCCATTGCTGGTATTTTAAATCCAAGTTTCTCCAGATCTAAAGATTCAACATAGGTATCAATAAATCGAACTGTACAATTTTACCTATCATATCATCCAGACATTCATCAAATAAATGAATCTGATGTCGTGGTGTCCCTTCAATATAGTCCACATAGCAACTTCCAATAGATGCAGTAAATCAGGTACAACTATAATATAACTGTGTATCAAACTGTATTAACCACATAATAGTTTTCACACAGCCTTAAAGCTGGTAGTTAAATTTTGAATTCAGCCCTTTATTGCTCCGCTGGTTATTCCACTGCTAATGTAACGTTGTAAAAAATAAAATATTATAATTATAGGGATACTTATAATTACCAAAGATGCATTATATATCCCAAGCTCCTTCGGGGTGGCACCCAGGGAATTGGTGAATCGGCTGATAGCAACTGTGGCAGTTGTCAGCTGTTCTCTGGCCGCGAATGTGGAAGGGATCAGAAAATCCTTGAATGACCACATAAAACCTAAAATCCCCAGATTTATCATAGCAGGATAAGCTATAGGAGCGTAAATACGACTGAATATAGTAAACTGGTTTGCTCCATCCATTTGGGTAGATTCCATAAGTTCTGAAGGGAGAGACTCAAAATAATTACGGATCATCAGGACTGAAAAAGGGATTTCCAGGGATAATTCCACAAGAATGACTGCCAACCGTGTATTATACAATCCTGTTCGGGTCAGCAAAAAGAAAAGAGGTATAATAAGAGCAACTACAGGTATGGCAAGACAGGCCGCAATGCCAAGATACAGCACTTCTTTGAATGGAAACTGGTCCTGGCAAAGCCATAACCCGCCAGGGCGGCAATAATTACCAGCAGCAGTGTTTTGGCGATAGCTATAATAAAACTGTTCACAAAAGTTGTATGAATCCTGATATTTCCAATTTTCTGGCTAAAAACATATATATAATTCTGAAATCCGTTAGCATAAAAAGACTTTTCAATAGCGGAAACGAGGGGGATAATCCAAATAATAACTAAAATACATAATAATAAATGAACAACCATTTTTTCATGTTTATTAAGAGGATATATTTTCATCTGGCAGACTCCTGCCTCGAATTATAGGCTTTCAGCAGAAACCAGGCAATGATAAACGAAATAACCAACACTACCAGCGATAACACTGATTCGAAAACAGTTTTGGATATAGTCGATAATTCAGCAGTTTAGTACATTATTGCCATAACATTACTCCAGGTGAATACAGAAAAAGAAATTGATATTATTGAATTTTATTTGCAGCAAGTATAGCATCTCAACAAAAAATGGATACAATTGGACTGAAAAGCCCTTCGAAGATTTTTCGATACAGGCTTCAATATATGACCGGAAGGTCATGGGGTGTTTCTATGGAGTACCGGATGTACAAACTCAAAATGCATATTCGGCGCTGGAGGTTAGAAGTCTCCGTCTACCCAATTTTGATGCATCTCTTGAGTTTTGGGATTATCATTTTTATATAAGTACGGGGCTCATAGTGATGATCGGCAGGATTTTTGTTAAGTAACCTGATATCAACA
>CBDVAD010000127.1:0-8665 GCA_965371875.1 uncultured bacterium | reverse complement strand
GTAGAATACTCAAATAAAGAAAAAAGAAGACTTGAGCCTTCAAAATCAATATTTGTAAAAGTGCTGTTTGAAAAATTAGCTACTATAATTAATTTATCTTTCAGCATAATAGAATCGAGATTGATGGCAGAGAGATTATAGTTTCTAATCATCTCGTCACTTTCCAATTCTTCAATAATTGCTTCTGTGTACTCATCTCTGCCTGTCATATGCTTAAGACATTTGTTCCGACCGATAACAGCAAAGTTTTGACATTTCTGCTCTGTACACTTAATATGGGAAAACATAATTACAGGTTATCATTTTTGCAAGCTATGTCAAGCAGTAGCGGCGATAATTCCAATAGCATGTGCTGTCACCTATGAACGGCAAGACATTTCCTAACGATAGGTGCAGCCTTTCGTTCTTTAGTAAACTGGATCTTATCCAAACAAAAAACTCGAGGCATCACCCTTCTTGTCCTCTATTGCAGACAACCCCAAAAATAGATAGACTCACCCCATGGCAGATGAACCTATAGTATTCATAGATTCAGGCGTTGGCGGGCTTCCCTACCTTAGAATGGTAAGAGAATATATGCCTGGAGAGAACCTTGTTTATGTGGCAGACAATAAAAACTTTCCGTATGGTGAAAAACAAGCTCATGAACTTCAGGGAATTATCCTGAAACTTATTCAGAATATTGTAGATAAAATATCACCGAAACTTGTAGTAATAGCCTGTAATACTGCTTCTGTTGTCGCTCTTTCACTGTTAAGAGCGAAATTTGGCATTCCCTTTGTCGGAGTTGTTCCTGCAATAAAACCAGCAGGCGAATACTCTAAAAATGGCAGTATTGGACTGCTGGCTACCAGAAAAACAGTTGAAGACCCATATACAGATACCCTTATAAATGATTTTGCTTCGACCAGCAGGGTTGAAAAATATGCAGGGGTTGATCTGGTAGAGTTTGTAGAAACCAGCTATTTTAGTTCTACAGAGGAGGCCAAAATGAAAGTGGTATCTGAGTCCGTGGAATATTTTAACAGTCGCAATATTAATTCTCTGGTTCTTGGATGTACCCACTTTGTTTATCTGGTAGATTATTTTAAGAAATCTCTTGGTGGTTCTGTCGATATCATCGATTCCAGAGAGGGTGTTAGTAAACAGATACAAAGAATAATCAGGAGTGAGTCACTTGTGTCTGCAAATAAAACCACGGATATTTTTTATATAACTGGTAGTGAAACCAATCAATCGAATTATTTAAAATTTGCCGGAGAATTCGATCTTGAGTGGGGAGGGATTCTTTGAGTCTTAGAGAAGGGTTGATTCTGACAGGAATTAATAATATTTATACTGTATATTCTGAAAAATCAAGATTTTTATGTGAGATCAAGGGGAAAATATTAAAGGGTCTTGATAACGTATATAATCCTTTAGCCCCTGGGGATATGGTGAAGTTTTCAGTCGACGAAATCAGCGATAACAAGGGTATGATTGTAGAGCGTATAAAACGTCGTAACGAATTTTCCAGGTGGAATAATAAAAGAAATTCCCCGCAGACAATTGCTGCCAATATTGATTACCTGATATGTGTAGCATCTGCCGGTAATCCCCCATTTAGACCAAGATTTATCGATAGAGTGCTTGTAATGGCTGATGAAAATGTAAAAACTCTTATAGTGTTGAATAAATCGGATCTCGGGGTTGATGAGGCAACAGAATTAAGGATGGAAGATTATAAACGAATGGGCTATGACTATATCACCTGTTCTGCAGAGACCGGAGAAAATATTGATCAATTGAAAAATATTATATCCGGAACAATTTCTGCATTTGTAGGTCAATCCGGAGTAGGTAAATCCACTCTCCTTAATATACTTTATCCCGGGCATGAATTGAAAACTGCAGAGATTTCACTAAAACATGACAGAGGAAGACATACTACAAATCACTCTAAATTAATATTTGAAGAAACTGGCGGGTTTATTGATACTCCGGGTATCAGGGAAATTGAAATATTCGGTGTAGAAGAAGATTCTCTTGGTTTTCATTTTCGTGAGTTTGCAAATTATAGCGGTAGCTGTAAATTCCAGCCATGCAGACATAAAACAGAACCCGACTGTGCAGTTAGAAAAGCGGTCGAAGATGGATTCATTCATTCAGACAGGTATGAAAGCTATCTGAGGATACTTTATGGTCTTGAGCAAAAAGGAAATTACTAATTTAAATGGATAATCGTACTGTAAAACTACTCGAATTTGATCTGATATTAAAAAATCTTTTGGAATTTTGTATTTCTGAGGAAGGCAGACAGACATTGAATTCCCAGGAGTTATTTTTTAATTCAGATAAATTGACAGAGTTTCAGAATCTTATTGCAGGATTGAGGATGCTTCTCGAATCGGACGAGGTTTTTCCGGATGTTAATTTTCCTGAAATTAAACATCTGATACCAATATGTTCCAAGGAAGGTACATCTCTTCCAGGACTTGAAATTTATAATATTTCACAGTTTATTAACTCTGCTCTTAAGGTTAAATCGTATATTAAAACATCAAAAATGAATGATATTGATGACATCATTGCTGAAGTGGAAAAAATTCCTGAACTAAATAAGCTGGCAGCGGAAATTACATCTGTAATTAATTCTTCAGGACAGATCAGAGATGACTATCCCGAACTTAAAAATCTTAGAAGGGGATTAGGAGATTTAAACAATAAAATATCCTCCCTTTCCTCTTCGTATATAGCAGATAACAGAAATCTATGGCAGACAGATGTCCCCAGTCAAAAAGATGGCCGGATTGTGCTGCCTTTGAAGTCTAACTTCAAAGGCAGGGTAAAGGGTATTATACATGACATCTCTGCCAAAGGAACAATCCTCTATATAGAACCATTTGATATTCTTGAACTGAACAATAAAATTGCTGTTCAGGAACATGAGATAAGTATCATAGCAAATAGAATTTTCAGAGAATTTACTGCAAAAATCAGATTGGAAATTAGTAATCTGATATTATTAGTTGATTCATTTTCATTTATTGATACTATTCTTGCAAGAGCTAAGTTCGCCATAAAATATGAGTGCTTTCGACCGGAGATTTCTGAATTAAAAATTAATCTTGATAAGGCCAGGCACCTTCTTTTGGGAAGTGAAGCAGTTCCCATCGATATAAGTATGGAAGAAGGACTTCAGGTTCTTATAATAACAGGTCCTAATGCAGGTGGAAAAACTGTATCAATAAAAACAGTTGGATTACTTTCCATGATGCATCAGTTTGGCTTGCAGATACCTGTGGGGGAAGGCAGTACGCTTCCTGTATTTGATGGTATCTATGCCGATATAGGTGATGATCAGTCCATTGAGGAGGCTCTTTCAACTTTTTCCGGTCATATGACAAATATAGCTTCAATATTAAATCGGTGTAATGATCGATCTCTGGTTCTTCTGGATGAACTGGGTTCCGGAACTGATCCCGGAGAGGGTGCGGCAATTGCAATGTCTGTTCTTGATGAACTGATAAAAAAAGGTTCAATTGTGCTGACAACATCTCATCATGGCTTGCTTAAAAATTATGGTTATACAAGAGATAAAGTAATGAATGCATCTATGGAGTTTGATGAAGGTTCCCACAGTTCTACTTACCGTGTTGTTCTTGGTGTCCCAGGGGATAGTCATGCTATTGATATCGCCAGACACAGCGGCTTACCGGAATCAGTTGTTGAAGAAGCCGGCAGTTACCTTAAAGATAAGCAGACTGAAGTTGGACGAATGATAAGTGAGCTTGAGAAAAAGCATAGGATTGCAGGCGAAAGGGAAGATGCTGTTATATTGAGGGAAAAGAAGCTTAGGGATCAGATTAGAGAAAATGATCTAAAGGCACTTGCTTTCAAACAGTCAGAAAATGAGTTGAAAAAAAAGAGAAATACTGAATCAGGCAAATTCCTGTCAACAGCCAGAAAAACATTGGAAAATCTTGTTAAGGAACTTAAAGAGGGTGAACTTACCCAGGCTAAAACAAAAAAGGTTAAGCAGTTTCTTTCAGAGATGAGTGAGAATATAGATCATGAAAAAGATAGTCTTGATCAATTTATTATTAATAATCCGGACAGTATCAACCCGGATCAGTTGAAGCCGGGTCTGGATGTTCTTGTAGGTGAATATCGACGATCCGGAACAATTGTGAGGAAGGATAAAAAGCGGAGTTGGATTATAAATACCGGCGCTTTGAAAATATCTGTAAAAGAACATGATATATTCCCGGCACCTGAAAAGAAAGAACACCACTCTTTTGGAGTTTCTCTTAATACAGTCAAAGCTGCTAATGTTGCGAAATTTACTATCGATCTAAGAGGTTATAGACTTGAAAATGCCCTGGAAAGTATAGAAAGACAGATAGATAATGCCTTGATGTCAGGACTCATGGAGTTTAATATAATACATGGTAAAGGTGAAGGCGTCCTTAGTAATGGTATTCATAAATATCTTAAAGGAGAATATAGTGTTAAGGATTTTCATTTTGCTCATCCGGATGATGGTGGATTTGGAAAAACTATCGTTATGTTAAAAGATTAGAGAAGCCTGGTATGATAATAAAACAGTTTATTTTAATAGTTCTGTCAATATCCCTGATATCCTGTATTGAAGTTGATTCATTAATTGATATCAAAGAAGATGGGACCGGCGCATGGAATTTGCAGTATAGAATCTCCCAGGAAGCTTCATTTATAACTCCTGGTTTAGAGTTCTCCGGTTTTAATTATTTCCCCAATAATGAAGATGAACTTAGAAAAAGAGCCAGTGAGATTGCGGGTTTGGAATTATTGAAGGTTTCTATTAAAGAAACAGCTGAATTTATTGAGTATTCCGCCCGAATGAGTTTTCTTAATACGGATAATATTGAGTCATTTTTTACCAACTATGCAGAGAACAGTCTGATTGATATAAGTTCAGAGGAGAAGGGTTTATTTCAGCTTACAATTGACAATCCGTATAGATCAGAAATTGATGAGGAGACTCTAAAGTTATTTTCTGCTTTATATTCCGGTAAAATAATTAATATTGTTGTAGGATTTTCAGGAATAGTAACAAATTCAAGTACAGGTCTTCTCTCTGAAGATCCTGGAAAGGTTGCATTCGAAATGAAGACTGTGGATGTGCTGACTATGGTAGAACCTGTTTCCTGGATAATAAATTATGAATAATCCGCGTATGGCTGAGTGGGAAGACACTCTGAAAAAAATTTTTGATTTAATTGATGATCACCTTGAAGATAAATATGGATATCTTTACCCACTGCACCCTGCCAGGGCACAGAGAGGTAGAACTTCTAATAAATCCAGTGACGGGCTGTTTAATGTTGGAGCTGCTTTTTCTGCCGGTTTTGGATCCAGTTATGGCAGAGGGTGGGTGGTTGATGTTACTATGGTTACTCTTTCTAAAGTTCCAAAAGAGATAAAACAGGAAATATATACAGAGGTTAGTGAAGAGCTGAAACGTTTTCTTAAAGAATATTATCCCGGGAGAGATATACAAGTAGCTAAGGATGGGAATGTATTTAAGATTTTTGGAGAATTGGAACTGGAATTTCATAATTAAATATTATTTATCTGTATTTTTTACTTGCGGTTTGGAATTAATACTATTAAAGTTATAGTATGATGGTAAATAAATTTTTTAAGATTTTATCTATAGAGTTTTCAGATCTGGAAGAAAGTATTGAGACACTGATTGATTCAATATCGGAACGGTATAAAAGACAGGAGATTACAGAGCATGTAGCCAATGAGAATAGCTCCCTTTTAAGACGTGAACTTACCGATATGCTTATTATACACAAAAAGATTATGGAGCTTTCTTCTGATGACTATCAGACTGTAGAGGAAGCTAGAACGGCAATAATCGATCTGATTTATAGCTTTACCGGAATCCCTGAGGCAGTCCATTCCTTTATGGAGAAAAGAGTCATGAAAGTTCTGCGTTATATGGATGAAGTTTGTTAAAAACAATTAAAACATTTGTTGATTAATTGATACTAAGTATTATAGTATCCTAACTATATTCGATTTTTAGCTTTGAGAGGAAAGTATGGATGTACAATTAAAAGAATTGATTGAAAAAATCAAATCTGAGGGTGTGAAATCAGCTGATGAACAGGCAGCTGAAATTGTTCGAAAAGCCGAGTTTAAAGCGGCAGAGATAATTAAAAATGCTGAATCTCAAGCAAAAACTGTCAGAGATAAAGCCAGTTCAGATGCAGCAAGATTTGAAACAACCGGAAATGAAGCTTTAAAACAGGCCAGCCGGGATCTGATTATTTCAACAACTAAAAAACTTGAAGAAATATTCAGCAGACTTCTTAAAAATGAAGTTGATGAAGTCCTGAAGGGTAGTTTTTTGGAGTCTGTTATTTTAACTGTGGTTAAAAACTGGAAGGAAGACCTAAAGGATGTTTCTATACTTCTTCCTGCCGCTGAATTAGCAAAGCTTGAGTCCGGATTAAAATCCAAAATTTCAAAAGCTATATCCGGAGGAATTGAAGTTAAGCCATTAACCGGAATAGATTCCGGATTCAGGATTACAAGTAAAGATGGAGCTGCTTATTTTGACTTTACCGGTGCAGGGATATCAGGATTACTGTCTGAACTTCTTAATCCGAAAATAGCATCACTTCTTCAGGAAGCAACAGCCGGGGAGGCTTAATTTGGGCAATTATTACTATACGGTTTCATCACTTCCGTATCTGGATTTTGACGCTGAACCTGTAATAACTATGCATGAATTTATTGAAATCTGTCGCAGTACGTTGACGGTAGATGATTTTAGTACTGTTGAATCAGTTTCCCTGTCTGAATTTGACAAAATGAATAATTCCGTCCCTTCAATTGAGAGATGGATATCCTGGGAGTCTTCACTTCGGAATGAGCTTGTAAAACTTAGAGGTGCTGCACTTGGAGTTGAATCCGGACAGTACATCAGGGATGCTGAAATTAATACAGAGGCTCCCGGTGTTGCACGGAATGCATTTAAGCTGGAGTCAGCTCTGGCTGCAGAGGAGATAATTAACAAGGCAAGATGGGATTTGCTCGATGAAGTTGAAGTAAGTCACTATTTTGATCTGGAAAAAATAATTGTTTACTCCTTACGATTGCAGATTCTGGAACGGAAAAAAATGTTTACAATTGAAAATGGAGATAAAAATTTCCAGATAATCTATGAAAATATAAAAGAGGCAGTACGTAAGGCGTAAGCCTTGCTGTTCGTACTGCACATAAAAGCGGAGAACTCAGATGGCGAAAAACGTAGGAAAGATTATCGGAATTAACGGAAATATGGTTTCTGTTGAGACTGATAGTCAGGTATCTCTAAATGAGGTAGGCTATATTTTAGTAGGAGAACAGAAGTTAAAGGCAGAGGTTATTCGAATTACCGGTAATCGTCTGGAACTTCAGGTATTTGAAGCTACATCAGGTGTTGGGATTGGTAATGAAGTAGAACTTACAGGGGCTCTTTTAACTGTAGAACTTGGCCCCGGCTTGTTGACTCAGATATATGATGGTCTTCAGAATCCTCTCCCTGAACTTGCAGAACAATGTGGATTTTTTCTTCAGAGGGGTATTTATTTGAATGCCCTTCCCAGAACGACAGAGTGGGATTTTTCACCGACCGTTAAAGTTGGAGATACTGTCACAAACGGAGATACTCTTGGTACTGTTCCAGAAGGACAGTTCACTCATCGTATTATGGTTCCTTTTGGATTGAAGGATAGCTGCAGCGTAAAAGAGATCAAGCCTGCAGGCAAATACACTGTAGATGCCGAGATTGCTGTTGTTGAGGATGAGAATGGAACCAGACATTCTCTTAGTATGATGTTTAACTGGCCCGTAAAAAGAGCTATTACATCTTATGCTGAACGACTTAAACCAGTTAATCCAATGGTTACAAAAATAAGAATTGTAGATACTTTTCTACCTGTATCTCTGGGAGGCACATACTGTATTCCTGGTCCCTTCGGTGCCGGTAAAACAGTACTCCAGCAGGTAACCAGTAAACATGCTGAAGTAGATATTGTAATAATTGCCGCATGTGGAGAACGTGCCGGTGAAGTTGTTGAAACACTCAAAGAGTTTCCTGAGCTAATCGATCCGCAAACAGGAAAATCCCTGATGGAACGAACAATTATTATTTGTAATACAAGTTCAATGCCTGTAGCTGCAAGAGAGGCTTCAGTTTATACAGCTGTTACTTTAGCTGAATATTACAGGCAGATGGGTCTGAATATTCTTCTTCTTGCAGATTCGACTTCCCGCTGGGCTCAGGCAATGCGTGAAATGTCCGGGCGTCTGGAAGAGATTCCGGGTGAAGAGGCTTTTCCTGCATATCTCGAATCTGTTATTGCCAGTTTTTATGAACGTGCCGGTCTTGTAAGATTAAGAACAGGTGAATTTGGATCTGTTACAATTGGTGGAACTGTAAGTCCTGCAGGTGGTAACTTCGAAGAGCCCGTAACTCAGGCAACACTTAAAGTTGTAGGTGCATTTCATGGTTTGTCGAGAGAAAGATCTGATGCCCGTAAGTATCCTGCAATACATCCTCTTGAAAGCTGGTCAAAGTATCCCAGTGTTATAGATTCTGATAAAGTTGAATACGCAAGGGGTATACTGTTTAGAGGTAATGAAG
>CBDVAD010000126.1:0-8671 GCA_965371875.1 uncultured bacterium | reverse complement strand
TATTATATTTGGCCCAACAGTATCAAGCTTAATGTCGAATTGTCCACTTGGAGACCAGTTACCGGCAGCATCTCTTTCCTGAACGAATAGTGTATGGATGGCATCAGTTAAACCTGTTTCAGTATAAGGTGAAGTTTCACCAGTTGCCCAGGCTGTATCATCATCACTAATTCTATAATTATCATTTCCACCACCACCAGGAGTCCAGCTCCAAACAGGATCCAGGTTTGTAACAGGAGCTGCACTGGTAACAACAGGTGCTGTAGGGTGATCAGTATCTATGGTTATATTACTCTGTGCAAGTGATGATACACCACCTACTGCAGGTAAAGTCGGATCTGCATCATTAGCGACAGGGGAAGTAGTATCCTTAATGGTAGCACCTTTGAAATCCAGAGAAAAATTTGCATCATCATAATCCAGTAACAAACTGTTATCTCCATCGGATACACTATAGTTAAAAGTTAATATTTCGGTTCCATCAGTACCATCATATATTGCAACTGCATCTGCATTACTATTCAGTGCAATTTCAGGAGTTCCAAAAGTTGTATCAACATTAACAACCTCATCAAATTTTACTTTTACATGTATTGTATTACCATCATCATTATAAGCACCCTCACCATTATCTGCATAAACATCTATAACTGTTGGTCCTTTTTTATCCTGGAAAAAATCAGATCCGCTTTCTGTTACCGGATTCCCATACCAGTCTGCAAGTATAAAACCTGCTGTACCGGAAGGTAGTATCTCTAATTCTTCCAATCCATTTGGGTCATCACCTGTACGGGCAATATTAAACTGAATAGATAGTGCACCTGCAGCAGGTGTGCCTACAAAACTTATTCCAGTAACATTAGTATTACTACCAGCACCGGGTATAAAATTATAAGTGAAATCAGCTATTAACGGAGGATCTATTCCATTATGATAAACTCCATCATTATATACCACCATTACAGTATTGTTATCACCTGAAATTGTAGTTGAATCTACTCCCAGGTGGATTGGATGATCGTAAAGATCTATAGTTTTTGTATCAGTACCCCCGGATGCAGTCTCTGATGTTATTGTAATAACCATGTTGCCTGACCATCCATCCACTGCAGGATTAATAGTAAAAATAAAATCACCGTTATTTGGATCATGAAAATCAAGATCTAACAAACCATAACTATCCACAGTTCCGTTATGATTGACACTGTATATGATTGAATTAGCAAAGCCGGTAGCATTCCCTTTAACTTCAACGAGACTTTTTAGACCTTGATCATTTGAAGAATATATATTGTTCCCGGCGGCTATATCATTAACAGTAAGATTAGTTATTATCGGATCTCCAAATGGATAAAAACGAACATAGGGTAGAGGATCATTTGAATTACCATTCCAGTCTACAGCATCTAAAATAACAGTTAATCCCCCAAATAAAGCCGGATGGTTTGGATTAACAATGGGTTGAATTATTGTAAAACTGCCGTCACTTCCAAAATTTACCGTACCTGAAAAAAGCTGCTCATCCTCATCATAATAAATAAAACTTTGAATTTGTCCTGTTACAGATCCATCTTCGTTAGAATAATCTACTACTCTACCTTCAATAGTTATACTGTTTATATATAAATTATCATCTGCTACTGCTCCGGGAGTGGTAATAATAATAGTTGGTGCAACTACATCCTCAACCTCAGCCAGCAGATCATCATCCATAGCCATCGGACAGGAAGCAATAATCAAAACTGCAAAAACAGTCGTAATTAATTTAAATATATTAAAAAACCGCTTTATATGATTATCACTTCTACTTGTCATATTTTATTCCTCTTCTTCAATAAACAGAATCTCACTGAAAGACCCTGCGTCTGACGCTCTGCTGCCTCCGCTATCGCTGTGGAGGTATGTATATTTCGCTGTAAGAGCCGGATCAAACTCATTTACCCTGTCGTAGTATTCTGCAACACGGTCGTAATTTTCAAGTTCGTAATACGTTCTTGCAATGTTTAACAGTATCTTGGGGTATATAGCAGAGGACTGTCTTCCGGCTTCCGCCATTGTTCTCTCTGCACCCAGGTAATTACGAAGAGCATCCTGATACTCCTCTTCTATATAGTATAGATTACCCAGATTGATTTTAGGATTCAGATAATTTCGATCCAGAGAAAGAGCGAAGTTAAAGGCCTCTTCTGCAGTACCTGTTCGTCCAAACTGAGCTGCAATAATTCCCAGTTTATTAAAATCTCTTTTACGTTTTGAACTGGATGCTGTTTCTTTATAATCTTCAATAACATTATCAATCAGCTTATTCATGTCCCTCTTAAAGTTTTTGACAATCTCTGCCTTGCTGCCGTACTGAAGACCAAGATCTGTCTCGACTAGCCCGACAGGTCTGAAAACCTCCTGGGCTTCCCTTGTTTTAATTACATGCCGAAGATCCGGGGTATCAGCTACTGCGGCAAACTCCATTACACCTATTCTCCAGGCTGAAAGAAAATCGTCTGTACCCATTAAAGTGATCTCTACAGGAACCCACAAAGTACCGTCAATACTTAAGGTCATGCTTTTATCATTATGTACTTTTCTAAAATCTTTAGAGGCTACTCCTGTATTAAACGCCGCATAGATATGCCCGGGAACTGTAATAAAAGCTGTTTCAATTCCTAAAGTTTCAAGCAAAGCAGTGTAAACTGCTGTTAAATCATCACAATCACCAGTCAGACGTACAAGAGTATCTCTTGGGATACTAATGGAATCAACTATCTGGGGATTATCCTGAGCTGCAGTAAACGGAGATGTAGGATCTATCTGATAAATTATACCAAGCTCCGCCAGACCATAGTAGATCTGTATTGCAGCCTGAAGAGAGTCTGAAAAACTGGGGACTACATCATCCTTCACATACTGTCGAATTGCACTTGCATAGTTTCTTAGGGCACTGTCAGCATATGTTATAAAAGCACCGACCTTTCTGTCATCATCCCATGTAAGGGCTGTTTTATCGTGGAGATCATAGGAGACTGATGCAACCTGATTAACCGGCCTGTTTCTCCAGATATAATCAACTTTTACCTCGCCTGTAAGGGGCGTTATACCATTCTTGGAGAATACTGCATCATTAAAGGAAGCAAACAGATCAACTTCAACTGTTTCACCTGCTTCCATTTCCTGTATTGTAACAGCTTTTGTAGGGTTATCCATATAACCTGCCTGGAAAAAGGAGACATCCACATCATAGATTGAAAAGTCTTCAGAATTAGTAATGGAGATTTTACCAATGGGATTGGTTATATAGTAACTCTGCATAGCGGCAAAAATAGATGGAAGACGTTCAATTTCAAACTTTATACTTCGAATGAGTGCCTGGGGAGCATCGGGGTCCTCACCAAAACGATAATGTCCTGAAAACCCTACTCCAAAAGAAAATCCGTCAAAAATACCAAAAGTTTCCGCACTGCCGATATACTTCATATATTTAAGAGACGGGTGTATATCAAGGCTGAAATTGTAGGATGGGTTAAGGGAAGCTCTTAAACCGGCACTGCCTAAAATGTTCAGACTTCCTCTTGAAACTCCAGTAGGGTCAATATTGGGGAAAATAGCCTGGGATAGACCCAGTGTTAATTCTCCACTTAATTCGAATGTTTTTGAGAATCTGTTTGAGTACAATGCACCCAAAGCACCAAAATAGTGTGTGTGATCCCATTTCTCGGGATCATCTCTGTTCAAATCAGAAAATCGTATGACACCCAGCTGGATCATAGGCTGAATCTGTGGCATGGATGGAAGGGGATATCTTATATTCCCGGATATTTCTGTAAGGGTGACATCGAAACCATAATCATTAAAAGGGCTTAATCCGACATAGTCAGCACCTATGGAAAAGGGGAATTTATAAAACTCATTAAAGTTTGTTGTTTCCTGGGACATTAGATTCAGACCGGGAAACAGGAGGATTAATATCAGACATAGCGATATACATATAAATCGGCGAATTCCGGGATTAGACATGTTAAACTCCGTTACTATATCTATTAATATACCACCATTTAGTGATATTTCCATCTATAAAATAGGTAAAACAGAAAAATTTAATCATCTTTTGAGTATATTACACTAATCTATCAATAATATTCTGACCTCCTGTAAAAAGTTTACAAATTATTTAGTGAAATGCAGAAAAATAAGCAGTACATTTATTTTAAGAGGGTGGATGAAATGTCATTAACACATTGTCTATTCATGTCAGAGAAATCACTGGTTATTATATTTTTAATACTGCTTACTATCACTTTCCCGGTTTTTGGAGATGGAAATACAGAAGAAGATGCATGGGAGAAGTATGCACTTGGTCTTGAATTACTAATTAACGAAAAGATGGACGAAGGAATGCTTATTCTGGAAGGTGTTATCTCAGATTATCCTGATACTGCAGCTGCTGAAAAAGCAGAAGAATACATAGTGACTTATACGACCCGCCTTGATCGATCGGGTATTGTCTCCTTTTATTTAGGTACTATGATTTCAACCACCTGGGCAGTCTCCAGTATTCCAATGATTTTGGATATTGAAGATGGAATTGTAATGGGGTCTGCAGGAATAATCGGTGTTGGTTCAGGAATTTATACTGCATGGCTGATGTCCAGAAATATTGATATGAGTCTGGGAATGGATTTGTGGATTGAATTTATTGAGTCAGCTGCCGTAACTAATTTCCAGTATGCCTATTTAATATTCGGGGATTATATTACTGATTCCAATGTAAGGGAGAGAATTAATATTGGTGGTCAGTCTGTTACATCTTTGACTTCAAGGGGCCTGACCTATAAATACATAATAAACAGGGACCCTTCAGCCGGCAGAGTTTTTACTGTCATAAATACATATGCCTGGTCTCAATTCTATTTATGGATTGCATTGTCGGAGATTTTCAATTCCGAAAACGATAAACTTAACTACAGTCTGGGAATACTGATTCCTGATCTTGCAGCAGCAGGAAGTTACTATCTCTGGGACAAAGCAGGCTGGTCGTTTCAGCGAACAGGTATTATTTCTGTTAGCGGTTTTGGAGGATTACTCATTGGTATGTTTACAAATATGATAGTTGCAGAAGCAGGGAATTTCGATCCATCTGATGCCCTGACATCTTATATAATTCTTGGAGGAAGCCTTGCCGGAAAGATTATAGGTGCCTATGCAACAGCCAGTATGGAGCCGGATGACAAGGCAGACGAATCATTGTTTGCAAACATAAGCTTTGCACCCCTTGTCAGTCAGAATGGTGCCGGCTTTATAATGAATATTCACCTTTAATTCAGGAAACAGATTCAACATCACTCCAGGGGCCCGGTCCTGAAATATTTACAGCTCTGACCCTGTAGTTCAGCTCTGCCAGATTTTCAGTGTTACTGTCGGTATAACTGGCAGCATTCAGATTTTTGTCCAGAAAGATCCATTGATTTGAATTTGAAATACGTCTTACAACTTCATAATGGTCAAAATCTTTAACACCCTTCCAGCTAAGATCTATTTCAGAACCATTTATTTTCGAAATAAGTTGTGTTATTTTATCAGGAACAGAATATTCAGAGTCATCAGTTTTTTTCTTGTTTTCATTTTTTGAATGAGCAGAATTTATCTCATCCCTGCGTTTCTCTGCCAGAGCCTTTATATTTTCAGCAAAGAGGGGATACCTTCCAAGAATCATATCGAAAGTCTCTTTATCCAGGCTGTATAAATCACAGTAACCTTTTGCAATAATTGATGCCGTCCGGGGCATACTTAAGAGGAGCGCTATTTCACCAAAAAACTGCCCGTCCGAGAGAGTTGCATAAACAGTTGTTCCATCAGCAGATACTACATCAACACTGCCCTTGCTTATAAAAAACATATCATAACCGACTTCTCCTGCAGTTACGATATAGTCTCCGGGAGTATATACAACGGGAACCAGGTTCATAATTGTTTCTTTGATAAATTCATCAGAGGCTCCTTCAAATATTGGAACCTTCTCGATTATATCTTTGTTTAGAAATAGGGAGACCCGGGTTTTAAGGGATGATGGAAGTTCTGCCAGTACTGAAGATTCCTCATAACCTCTTCTGGTTTGCCATAGATACTCAAAGTAGGAATTAATTTTCCGGCTTAGATCCTGGGGTATATCCCTGTACCTTAGAAATGTATTGAGTTTCTCCATTTTTTCCCGGTGCTGGGCCTTTGCAATATCTATATTTGCAATAAGGTTTGCAATATTACCAATAATAAGGCCATACATGCCTGCACCGATAAACTCGATAATTATAACAAAAATTATCTGGTTGGTATTGGATGGAAGAATATCACCATATCCTATGGTTGTCAGAGTTGTTGTAGTCCAGTAAAACGCTCTGATATAAAGATCAAATGGAGATAATCTATCAGCATTTCCAGTCATCATGATCCATCCGCAGGCTATGATGTGAGCTGCCATCAAAATCCAGAAGACAAGAAGTATAAGCCGGAATATAGCCGGATTAATTTTAGAACCACCAAGATGTTTAAGGGCTTTACTTATTCTCAGCATCTTGAGTAGTCTGTTTAACCTAAGTATTCCAATGATTTTCCCCAACCTGCCGACTGTAAAGAACTTACTTACAAAACCCATGGGTACAGAAGCCAGCAGATCTATCAGAAACCAGGTGGATAGATATTTCTTTGCTATTTCTTTCCTGTTACGGATTAGCTTACCTCTGCCCGGGATCGCTGTATTAAATTTTACAAATATATCCCCCAGGAAAATAACTGTAGTTATCACCGCGGAAATATCACAGAAAAGCTCACTGAAAATATTGAATATAATTATAAGAGGTATAGTAATTGCAGAGTAAACAGCAACAAAAAGGACTACAAGGTCCCATAACTGTCTGAATTTACTATCTGGAAGAATCATAGAGTTTAAATCTCTTTATCCGCCAGGAAATCAAGAATTGCCTGATCATCAATAAATTTTAGATCAATAGCTATTTCACCGAACATTCTTTCATCGCCATCATTCTGCATCTGTAAAGCTTTATCCCTCTGTTCTACAGTCATTGCTCCAATTCTTACCAGACCGTCACCAATTCTTTCTGCCATTGTCTATCTCCATTTATTCTTCAATAGAGGGTACATACATCAAAAAGTCTTTTGATTTGCATATTAGCCCTCTACCTCTAGAGTATATACTGAAAAGGCATAACCGCAAGTGTAAAATATACTTTACGAAAATAATGCAAAGTACTACTATTCAGTAATGAATGAGGCAATCAGTTTTAATGATGTTACCTTTGCTTACGATGTATCTCCTGTGCTGGAGAATGTAAGCTTTGCAATAACCCCCGGGGATTTTATCTCAATTCTTGGTCCTAATGGTGGTGGAAAAACTACATTGGCCAAACTTATGCTTGGATTATACACTCCAAATTCCGGTGAAATTCTTATCAATGGAAGATCTCCTGTCCAGATGAGAGGCAGTATTGGTTATGTTCCCCAGTATTCTCTATTTGACCCTAATTTCCCTGTATCTGTTAAAGATGTAGTTCTTATGGGAAGAATTAAAAATTTTTCTATTCGCTACACAAAGGAAGACAGAGCTCAGGCTGATAAAGCAATGGAGAGTGTTGGTATAGGTCATTTAAGTTCAAATCCATATTCAGAGCTGTCAGGTGGACAGAGACAGAGGGTGCTTATTGCCAGAGCACTGGCTACTAATCCGGAAATTCTTCTTCTTGATGAACCTACTGCTAATATTGATGCAGCTATTGAGTATAAAATGTCAGCAATGTTAAGTGACTTAAAAAAGAAAATGACTGTTCTTCTGATAACCCACGATTTAGGTTTTGTTTCAGAACTTGTGAACAAGGTTGTATGTGTAAACAGAGAAGTTCATATTCATCCAACCAGTGGAATAACAAAAGAGCATATCCGGGAACTGTATCACGATAACATGAAGATAGTCCGCCACGATATTAGGGAGTCAATATAATGGTCGATTTTTTTTCTGCCCTGTTTAATCCTTCAATTCCTTTTATACGCTATGCATTTCTTGCAGGTATTCTTTCCAGTATTCCATTTGGCATAATAGGAACATGGGTCACTATAAAGAGAATAAGTTATCTGGCCGGGGCTATTGCACACTCTGTTCTTGCAGGTATAGGTATGAGCCTTTATTTCAGTACAAAATATAATCTGCAGTGGCTCCATCCATTACTTGGAGCTCTTATTGCTGCTATTGTCGCAGCTCTGATAATAGGTTTTGTCAGCATCTATGCAAAGGAAAGGGAAGACACAATTATAGGTGCAATATGGGCTATAGGGATGTCTTTGGGGCTTCTTTTTATTGCAAAAACTCCAGGCTACATCAGCCCAATGACTTATTTATTCGGGAATATACTGATAATTTCACAAACAGATTTAATACTGCTTATATTTCTGGATGTAATAATAGTTGTATTTGGATTCCTGTTTTATCATCAGTTTCAGGCTATTACCTTTGATGAGGAATTTGCAAGGATAAGAGGAATTAAAACCAATATTTTCTATATTCTTCTTCTTTTAATGACAGCGGTAACAGTTGTTCTTATGACCACCATAATTGGAATAGTAATGGTAATTGCACTGCTAACTCTTCATGCTGCAATCGCCGGATTCTTTGCAA
>CBDVAD010000125.1:0-8693 GCA_965371875.1 uncultured bacterium | reverse complement strand
ACTTCCGACAAACCATATCAGGAAAACCTTGATATGATGAAAAAGTTAAAGGAAGATTTTCCGGAAAAGCTTATTATCGGGTCCATTATGGGTATGGACGAAGATAACTGGGAAGAAATGGCCAGAGATTATACAGCCCTTGGTCTGGATATGCTTGAACTTAACTTCTCATGTCCCCAGATGACTTATGAAGGAATGGGCTCAGATGTTGGAGCAAGTGTTGAACTTATTGATAAATATGTAAAAGCAGCCAGAAGAGGATCACATCTTCCCTTAATTGCCAAAATGACACCAAATATTGAAAAGATGGAGATACCCGCCAGAGCAGCTATTAAAGCCGGTGCACAGGCAATTTCAACAATTAACACAATAAAGGCTATTACAGGCATGGATTTCGATAATTTTACATGCCTTCCTGTTGTTAATGGCAAATCTTCAATATCCGGATTCTCCGGTAAGGCTTCAAAACCTATTGCTCTGCGATTTATAACAAACATGGCTCAGGATCCTGAATTACAGGGTATTCCAATAAGCGGTATGGGGGGAATTGAAACATGGGAGGATGCAGCTGAGTTTCTTATGGTAGGTGCCAGTCATCTGCAGTTTACAACTTCGGTTATGCAGTATGGTTACAGAATTGTAGAGGATATGATCAGCGGTCTTTCAATCTATCTTGCCGAAAAAGGTTTTGAAAGATTAGAGGATTTTGTAGGTATTGCCTTGAAAAATATTATTCCCGCAGATGATATTGACCGGGATTTTAAGATTCAGGTAAAGATAGACTACGACAAATGTGTAAGCTGCGGACGATGCTATGTATCCTGTATGGATGGAGCTCATCAGGCTATTGAATGGAATGATGAAGAACGAAAGCCAACCATACTTGATGATAAGTGTGTTGGCTGCCAGTTATGCCTGCTTGTATGTCCGGTCTATGACTGTATTACTCCAGGGAAGGTTCTCTTTAAGGAAGAAGATCAGTTTGGAAAGGGAAGTAAAACAGACTGGAAGGAAGATGCAGTAAATAAACATGATATTATTGTTGGGAAATACGACAGACCATAATAACAATATCACAACGTACGGGCAGTCACCCAGGATTTGCTTTGCAAACCCTGGGTGGCTGCCCCTACAACTATTTTTATCGGAAAAAGGCCCTATATTTTTCGTAGTTCATTTTAATTACTTCATCTACAGAGTCCAGTATGTCCGGAATTCCATCACTTACCAGTGAATAAGTTACTGTAGTTCCATTCTTTTTATCTTCAACAAGTCCTGCACTTTTTAATACATTGAGATGCCGGGATGTGATAGAACTGGATTCTCCAAGTTCTTTAGACAGATCAGCTACATTGTACGGGCCGTCTTTGAGATTCTCTATTATGCATACTCGCGTCAGATTTGCCAAAGCTTTGAGAATATTTGCACGAAGTTCATTTTTTGCCCGATCTTTATTTGCCATAATAGTTCCTTTTTCAAATTATTAGAGTTATCTAATAATCAGACCTTATTATGTATAACATCTTTAATATTGTCTACTAATCCATCCAGTTCATTTATTGTATTATAAAACCCCACTGATACTCTTACAGGAGCCGGAAGATGCTGGCTGGGAACAGGACGTATCATGTAATTTCTCTCATTCAAAATAGAACAGAATTCTGCTGGAGCCCAATCATCTACAAGAAAATGGATAAATCCCCCCTCCTTCCCTTTAGGGCTAATAATAACGATTTCTGGTATTGATTCCAATTTTTCACGCAGATAAGAAACAAGAGTTGCTATTCGATCCAGCATCCACTCTTTTCCAACATCTCTGGTAAGAAAAATTAAAGCTTCCTTAAAACCTAGTAATATAGGTCTGTTTATTGATGTAGCAGTCTGGAACCTGGCGGCATAGGGAGCAGGAATAATATATGGCGATTCAATATCCAGATCATGTCTGTCCCTTATTGAAGAAGGGCTGATAAAAGTAGGATCTATTTCTGATATCCTGTGTCTGGCGACATATAATGCAGAGATACCTTCCGGGCCAAGAAGCCATTTACGCCCTGCCAGAGAATAAAAATCTATGTCAAAATCATGAACATCCAAAGGAGCTGCACCGGCACCCTGTGCCCCATCCACCAGAATATACATATTATTTTCATGACAAATTTTCGCAAGCTCCTTCAGGGGAAAAGTAAGTCCTGTAGAAAATGATACATGGGAAACAACTAAAAGCCTGGATTTAGGTGTAATTCTTTTCTTAAAATTATCCAGGAATTTCTGTTCATCATAATTCTCACCATATTCAACTTCCACATACTTAACATTAAGACCAAACCGGTTTTTAATAAGTGCAATGGGAGCAAGGCTGGCTACATGTTCACGGTTTGTTGTTATTATTTCATCTCCGGGCTGCCAGTTAACTCCCCACAAAATAAGGTTCATTCCTTCTGTAGCTGTATGAGTAAGAGCAATCTCTTCGTAGTCTGCTCCAATAAAATCAGCTACTAATTTTCGTGTCTCATCCATGTCTTTATATAATTCGGATATGAAAGGCAAATACCTCCCCTGCAGATATTCTTTTTCCGACTCTTTTTTCATTATTTCTGCTGTTGCCCTGCAGAGAGGACCATTTGTACCTGTGTTCAAATAGACACAACTACTTACAGCAGGCAGCTCTTTTCTGATATTTTCAATTTTCTCACTTTCCATAGTTACTATCCTTCTATACTAAGTTAATAATCATTTTAATGGCTACCGCAATCAGGATAACTCCAAGTATCTTCTTAATAATATGCGGTTTCAATTTGTCAGTCATCAGCCATGAGCCTATAAGTGCACCTATTATAGCAGCACTTGCTGTAATTATAATAAAAAGAGTATTTATATTCCCTGCACCTAAATGACTTATAAAGCCTGACATTGAAGAGAAGATTACAACAAGAGCAGTTGTCCCTACAGCCTCTTTCGGATTAATCCCCAATGCTATTAGAACAGGCAGTATAATATTGCCCCCGCCAACACCAATTAATCCCCCTATAAACCCAACAGCCAATCCAAAAGCACTACTAATGAAAGTTCCTTTTAAGGTTAACTTTGAAATACTTTCCAGTTGTGGTTTATTTGATTTGTAGAAAAAAATCATAGCAGCTGCAAATAACAGAAAACAAATAAAGCAAATTCTTATAATGTCATTATTTATATGATAACTCAATCGCGCACCAATTGGCGCTCCTATAATACTGGTGATAATAAGAGGAATTCCAATTTTCCATAATATAAGTTTTTTTTGGGCATATCTGCAGGAGGCAAATATCATTGCCAGGGAATTCAATAGAAGAGCAACTGCCATTGCTTCATGAAGCTCAACACCAAGAGCAGTGAAAAGTGGGATTAACACAAATGCCGCACCAACACCAGTAATTGTAAGAACAGTTGTAATCGGAAGTGTAAGTAATCCAGCCAGGATATATATCATATAACATTCTCTTCAAAAATAACTTGCATGGTTAAGAATACTATGCTAATATATATTTGTCAATATTTAAATATTCGAAAATAGTTTATTTCGGATATATGAAACAATTTTCAGGAGGAGAAAATGGATAACAATTCAGATCGATTGGAATTCAGGTTAGGGATGTTTGGAGCATTTTTACCACTATTAACATTAATAGGTGTAATATTTGCTCTTGTTGTAACAGGATGGGTTCATACAAAAACACTCTGGGTTGCCTGCCTTGCAGCAATGTTTGTTGCAGTAGTTCTGGCAAAAAAACCGGAAGAGGCATCAGAAGCACTTCTGGGAGGCATGGCCCGCAGAATGGTAGCAATCATGGCATTGGCCTGGATTCTTGCAGGAATTATGGGAAAACTTCTACAGACTTCCGGTTTAGTGGACAGCCTTGTATGGTTGGGAGTAAATGTAGGAGTTTCCGGTGCATTTCTGCCATTGATAACATTTTTTATTGCGGCCATGTTTTCTACTGCTACAGGAACTTCAGGAGGCAGCATTGCAGCTATAGGACCTCTTATGCTTCCTGTGGGTGTTGGTCTTGGAGCAAGCCCGTTATTGATGATAGGGGCTCTTATGAGCGGTGCATTTTTCGGAGATAATATTGCCCCGATTTCTGATACAACAATTGC
Organism: uncultured bacterium; assembly: GCA_965371875.1. GTDB lineage: Bacteria > Spirochaetota > Spirochaetia > B11-G9 > B11-G9 > JAJRQE01. Next base: position 4,559 of record CBDVAD010000125.1, on the reverse strand, counting down.
ATCTGCATATACTCAGGGTGCTGAAATTAAAGATGTTGTAAAAAGCCGACTGAAATATGCCTTTGTGGCAGCTGCTTTTTCGATTGTAATGTTTATTATTTTTGGTATTGCTATGCAGTCAGATACTGCATCTGCAACTGCCCTGGCAAAGGAAGTATCTCCTAAGGGGCTTATAATGATTCTCGTCCCGGCAATATTAATCTTTGTTATGTATAAGGGTGTGCACCTGGTAACTGCTTTAATAACTACAAACGCATTTGGAATTGTTCTGGGATTGGCTACCAGGCTCCTTAAACCAACAGATATTTTATTTGCTGATGTGGTTGCAAAGAAATTTGGAGGTGTTCTATATTCAGGAATAGCTGGTATGCTTCCTATTATTATGTTTACAATGCTGTTGTTAGGTCTTGTGGGTGTATTTGAAAAAGCAGGTCTTTTCCAGCTTATCCTTGACAAGGTTTCACCATTTACAAAGAAGGTGAGAAATGCTGAACTTTCAATATTTGTTTTAACAATCCTTGGAAACCTTATTACTGCAGGGTCTGCCCGTTCAATAGTAGCCATTGGTCCTCTTGCAAAAGAACTTGGTGACCGCCATAATCTTGATCCAATAAGAAATGCTAATATTATGGATGCCCTGGCAACTGGTACAATAATGTTTGTTCCCTATAATCCTGGAGTGATGCTTGCACTTGGTATTGCCATGAGTACCGGTATTGTAGCAAGCGATTTCAATATGATTCAGGCCATGCCGTTCTTTTTCCATGGAATGGGATTATTCGGAGTTATGCTTATCGCTATTCTGACAGGATGGGGTCGTAAATTTAAAACCGAAGAATCAGTAAAATAATATAACACAAGAATAAAAATACATTTAAAAAGGCTGCCATCCCGGCAGCCTTTTTTATTGGACATAAAAACATATCCTGTATGGAACAGGCATGCCTGTTCCCTACAGGAATTCACCCTCATGACGTTTAATAAACTGTCCGGCGCCTTTTTCCTGTTTCCATTCACCATCAACAACAATACTCTTTCCACGAAGTATGGTTCGTACAGGCCAGCCCTTAACTTCCATTCCCTCGTATGCATTATAGTCAACGTTCATATGATGTGTTTCAGCTGAGATAGTATGAGTTTTGTTTAGATCCCAAAGAACTATGTCTGCATCAGAACCAACACAGATTGTTCCTTTCTGAGGATACATACCAAGAGCCTTTGCAGGGTTGGTTGCTGTAATAGCAACAAACCTGTTTATGTTATATCTGCCACCGTTTACACCATTGTGGTACATAACAGGCATCCTGTCTTCTATTCCTGGGATACCGTTCGGAATCTTATGAAATCCTTCCTTCCCAAGTTCCTTACCCGGTTTTTTACCATCTTTGCCGCCTTCGAAGTCGAAGGAACAGTGATCAGTAGCTACAAATTGAAGAGTTGTATCTGCAAGGGATTTCCATATATATTCAGCATCTTTCGGAGTTCTTACAGGAGGACCGCATGCCCACTTGGCACCTTCATATCCGGGAACACGCATGTCATCTTCAAATTTAAACATATACTGGGTACAGGTTTCACCCATTACCTTGTAACCTCTTTCTCTTCCCAGTTTCATTTCCAGAACAGAATCTTCACAGCTCATATGTACAACATAGAGTTTTGCCCCTGTCACCCCTGCAATTGCAATTGCTCTACCAGTAGCTTCAGCCTCTATCTCTCTTGGATGGGCTTCCAGATGATACTTAACATCCGTTTTGCCGGCTGCCACAAGTTCTTTTGTAACAATATCTGTTACATCACCATTTTCACAGTGAATCATAGTTAGAACTCCTGCTTTTTTAGCTGCCTGCATAACCTTGTACAAGGTGGTATCATCAACCATAAACAGACCTTTGTACTGCTGAAAAACCTTTAGGCTTGTTATTCCAGCTGCAGGAAGTTTCTCAATCTCCTTTACCACAGCCTCACCAGGATCGGTTACTGCAATATGAAAGCTGTAGTCGATAACTGCATTTCCATCTGCCTTTTTCTTCCACATCTCAACACCATCAAGAAGAGTCTCCCCTTTCTGCTGAAGAGCAAAGTCCACATGGGTTGTAGTTCCACCAAATGCCGCAGCTCTTTGACCTGTAAAAAAGTCATCTGCTGTTGTAGTTCCGCCAAAGGGCATATCCAGATGGGTATGGGCATCAATTCCACCAGGCATTAGGAATAGTCCGGATGCATCAATTACTTCTGCGCCATCAGCCTGTAGATTGATTCCAATTAGAGAAATTTTCTCGTTTTCAATAAGGACATCGGCCTTGAATGTATCACCAGCCGTTACCACCGTCCCGTTCTTAATTAGTGTTTTCATTTATAATCTCCAAAAATAAATATGAATAATATTATTTTATTACACTAACTCCAAATGGCCAGATTTACAAGTTTTTTTTGTGGATTGGTTTAAGAATGATTTATAAATAAGTTTCACTAAATATTATATATTGATTATATGACATATTGATGTTTAACATTGACATATTGATGTCTTAATTATATATTGTATGTATGCGTACTACAATTCGAATTGATGATAATCTTTTGAATCTTGCAAAAAAGGCAGCCCTGGATAGTAAAAGTACTTTAACTGCAATTATTGAGGATGCTCTAAAAGAGAAACTGTTTAGAAAGAAAACAAAATTAGATTTAAAGGAAGTTAAAATTGTTACATTTAAAGGAAAAGGGTTACTCCCGGGAGTTGACCTGGATGACTCCTCCTCTCTTCTGGAATTAATGGAGAAGTAGCTTGTATCTTTTTGATGTAAATATCCTTATTTATGCCCACAGAGAAGACTCTCACCATCATTCTGTAATTACCCAATTTATTGAAGATGGAATACAGCAAAATAAATCTTTCGGATTTTCAAACCTTGCTTTAAGTGGATTTCTTAGAGTAATAACTCATCCAAAGGTGTTTAATCCCCCATCAGAAATAGAAAAGGCTCTTGATTTTATAGATTCGATTATAAAACATACAAATGGGGTGGAAATTGCTCCCGGACCAAAACACTGGGGAATTTTTACAGATTTATGCAGAAAATCCGGTGCAAAAGGCAATCTTGTACCGGATGCTTATTATGCAGCTATAGCTATTGAAAACAGATGCACCTGGGTTACCACAGACAGAGATTTTACCCGGTTTAATGGCCTGAAATGGTTTAATCCGTTGGATTCATAGGTTAAAAGCCCGGATAGGACGAATATATATATTAATAACACTGTTCTTATCATTATAGCCAGGGCCAGGGATCCCCATACCAAATATCACAACCTCTGTTGAAGAGGCATCAATCTCTGACGAGCTCCAATAGGGAGTACCAGAAAGAAAACCTCCGGGAGATGGTGCTTGGTCAAAAAGATTATCGTCCATCGCCTGTAATTCATCCTTTGAGGGTAAAAACCAGTCAGCAAAACCGCCAATTTCTCTTCTTGCATTAGGAATTACATCAGAATAATAAACCCGTAATACTGATATCCTACCACGGCATATAATAACACAAATTTATAATTTCCACTTCTTTTTTTATTTTTTAAATTATAGGGAAGATCTTGTAAGCTAATTTACAGCTCTCATAAAATCTTTAAAATCGCCAAGATTCTTATCAATAATAGAAAAGACAATTTCCCAGTCTATACTCTGGTATTCATGAACAGAAATATTTCTGAATCCCACTGCTCTCTTCAATCGTATTGACAAATCGTCAGGAATGACTCCTGCATTAGCAAGTGAAGGAAAGACCTCACCCATTGTCCCTGGTGGTATTTGCTCTGATTCAGCCATCAGGTATAATCCAATATCAACACTGATCTGGATTGCTCTTTCAAGATTTAGAGAGATTATATCCTGGATATCATAGTCAATCTTAAGAGTTTCTACAGATGAGGGCTTCTTTAATTCAATTCTCTGGATACATCTGCGCAGAGATTCCAGTTTTCGACGTACTACATCATTGGGCATTTAGGAATTTCTCCCTTCTGTAGTCTAAAATATAACGAATACCAGGGGCCATATCTTCCTCAAAATATAGCATTTTTTTTATTAATTCAGCATAAAGAGATGTATCTTCCTTTTTTAATATGATCCCTGAAGTGAGAATTTGTGTGAGAATTGTACCGCTAATACTGTTCAAATCAACGATATCTGTTTCTCTGTTAAGAAGTTTTGAGATATTAAGGTTTAATTCTACAAGCACAGATGAGGGATATTCAGCATAGCCAGCAACAGCAATATCGACATCACTTCTCTCATTTTCCAGCCCTTTTGCATATGAACCGTATAAAATTGCAAGCTGAATTGAAGTCTGAGTAGTAAAATACTGTTCTAAGATATGTTTAACATCCATCCTGGTTTCTCCTGCGGACATGAATTACTATATCATAGTTCCTGCAATTTATCCTATCCATGAATTTTTACAATATGAACTGTAACTGCAGAAGAAAGAGATTAAAATCGAGTAAATAAGGAGCTTCTCCCAGGAGAAGCTCCTTTGATCAGTCAATAATACTATCAATAATAC
>CBDVAD010000124.1:0-8708 GCA_965371875.1 uncultured bacterium | reverse complement strand
AGTCGGTAATGCCAGAAAGGCAGCTTATTCAGTGAATCAGTACCTTAGGGGAGAAGAAGTTACAGGTGAAGTAGAACTGTTTAATTCTACAATGGGTGCTTTGGAAGATATCAGTGAAGAAGTTTTTAAGGGTTATGAAAAGAAACCCAAGGTAGAAATGCCTTTGGTATCAGATAATGAGCGTGTAACTACATTTGTTGAAATAGAGACCGGGTTTGGCCGGCCCAATGCAAAATCTGAAGCAGAGCGTTGTCTCGAGTGTGGTTGTGAAGCCGTGGATGAATGTAAACTGCGTATCTATTCGACAGAGTATGGAGCAGATCAATCCTACTTTGCTGGTGATATTCGGGAGTTTCAGAACGATCATACTCATTCAATGATTAAGATGGAAGTTAATAAGTGTATTAATTGCGGTGCATGTGTCCGCGCCTGTGCAGAGATCAAGCACTTCAATGTTCTTGCTTATGTTGGGAGAGGTATTACTACCAGGATGGTTTCCCCTTTTGGAAGATCTCTGGTAGATACCATCTGTGATGGTTGCGGCGAATGTGTCACTGTTTGTCCTACTGCAGGTATTATGTATCAAAAGGGAGCCAAAAAAGAAATTGTAGAAGGAGCTGAAAAATGAAACCGGTTTATAAAAATGTAATATCTTTTCTCTGGGTGAAAGATATAAAAACAGCCATGTCATTCTATGCTGATATTCTGGGATGCAAGATTGTATTTGAATCTGACGGCTGGGCAGAATTATCTGTGCCTGGAGCTCCAAACACATTTTTTGCTCTTAACAAATGGGCTGGAGAAGGGGATCATCCTTTTAATGATTTTTTGACTCTTGGAATTGATGATCTTGATGGGTTCAGAAAATTTCTTGAATCCCACAGAGTCCATTTAGTTGGTGAAATACGGGAATTTGCAGAACAGGGGATGAGAATGTTTAAATTCTGCGATCCGGACGGCAATACCCTAACAGTATCAGAGGTTGAATTATAACCGTAGGGGCACGGCGCGCCGTGCCCTTACGGATTATTTTTTACGTTGTGTCCCAAACATTTAAACCGATGCAATAAATGTTTTAATCCCTGTCAAAAGCATCTGTATTGACATTGTTGTAAGAATCATACCCATCAGTCTCTCAATTGCTTTAAGAGTTCTTCTCCCGACAATTCTGCTTATTTTTTCAGAGAGTATCAATATTACGAATCCTATAGACCAGGCAATAAGCAGAGCTCCAAACCAGGTTAATAATCTATCCGGATACTGAGTACTTAACAGTATTACAATAGCCATTGCTGAAGGTCCAGCAACCATGGGCACTGCCAGGGGTACTATAAGAGGATCTTCCTGACTTTCTTTATCCCCAACAAATGATGAATTTGCGGATGGAAATATCATCTTGATTGCAATAAGAAAAAGTATTGTTCCCCCTGCAATTCCAAGGGCTGGTTCTGTAATATGCATTCCGGAGAGAATATATTTTCCCAAAAAAAGAAAAAATGTAAGAAATAATAGTGCAATCAGAAGTTCACGGATAATAATTTTTCTTCTTTTTTCAGGTTTGACATGGGAAAGAACAGATAGAAAAATTGGAATATTTCCAAAAGGGTCCATTACAAGAATCAGCATTATGGCTGCACTATAGATTGTCATACGGTAACTTTCTCCCATTTACCTGTTTCTGCTGATCTGAATATTGCTGTCAGGACAGCAATATTTTTTAATGTGTCTTCCAGGGGTACAGGTACTTCTGTATTATCAAGAATTGCTTTGGAAAAGGCATCTCCCTGGAGTGTATACTGATTACATATATCTATTTTTAGAGTATTTCTTTCACCTGCCTCAAGTACTGAGTTATCGTAGTAAGTTTCAGTTGGACGTGTTATTGGAGCATTGAATGGAATTTTTATCTCAATATGTTTTTTTGTACCTACTGCCAGCATCCTCTGGTAAGGTGATATTTGAGTAGAGCTAATGAAGGTAGCTTGTCCTGATGGAAATTCAAGTATAGCGGATGCTAATATATCTGTTTTAAAATTAGAATCATATTCCATTAAGGCTATCACCCTTATGGGTTCTTCTTCAAACAGGAATCTTGAAGTATTTACAGGATAACATCCAATATCCCATATTCCGCCTCCACCCATATCTGCTGAATTTCTAATATTTAAGGGATCAACATTGTTGTAGCTGAAAAAGCCCTGGATTGCTCTTAATTCTCCCAGTTCACCTGATCTAATCAGCTCTCTTGCATTTATCCACTGAGGGTGTGATCTAACCATAAAGGCTTCACCAATTTTCATCCCGGTTTCATTCCGTACTTTCATTGCCGTTGCAACATCATCCATTGTAAGGGCAAACGGCTTTTCACAAAGAACATGTTTACCGGCCTTCATTGCCTTAATACTCCACTCTACATGAAGATGATTTGGGAGGGGAATATAAACAGCATCAATAGTTTTATCATCAAGAAGTTCTTCGTATGACCCAAAGGCTTTATCAATATCAAGGTTGTGAGCAGTTTTTTTTGCTTTTTCAATATTACGGGAAGCAATAGCAGTAATTTTACTGTATTTTCCAGCCTGCATTCCTGGTATTACATGATCTCTGGCAATTTTAGCATCTCCTAGGACACCCCATTTTATTTTCATCATTTATCTCCATTTAAATAAGGTTGGTAATAGTATAGATTAAATTTAAAAAAACAACCAGAAAATAAATATCCGTATTATCTGAACAGGCTGGATTCCAATTATTCCGGAGCTCCTGTATTTTTAGTTTTTTACAGGTTCTGCTATTTTCATTACAATTCTGGTTAATAAATTTCTTGGGACAAATCCTGTACTTAATGCCATAACTCTATTCCGAAAACCATGTACACTTACTCTTCGTTTTTTTTCAACAGACCTGACAGCAAATTCTGCTACTGATCTGCTGCCTGCAGGTTTTCCCTGGTTTTCAAAGAGTCTGGATTGATGCAGGTTGGAAGTCTCTCTAAAACCTGTCGCCGTTGGCCCAGGACAGACAGCACTTACAATTACATTACTGTTTCTGACTTCCTCGGCAATTGCTTCTGTAAAAGATAGTACATATGCTTTTGATGCTGAGTAAACAGCCAGAAGTGGTCCAGGCTGGAAGGAGGCAGTCGAAGCAATATTCATTATAAACCCATTGTCTCTTTCTAAAAAAACCGGTAGAAAAAGTTTAGTCAGTTCAGTCAATGCATGGATATTTAAATCTATCATAGCGGATTCTTTTTCCCATTCAGTATCACTAAACTTTCCATATGTCCCAAAACCGGCATTGTTAACCAGGCCTTTGATATCAATATTACGGGAATTAATTTCTTTTTTTATCTCTCTTCCCTGATTCTTTTTTGAAAGATCTGCAGGGATCACTTCAACATTAACCGAAAAGTCTGAAGATAGTTCTTCTGCCAGAGTTTTAAGACGATCTTCTCTTCTTGCCGTAAGTACCAGATTATATCCTTTCTTGGCATAAATCCTGGCTATTTCTTCACCTATTCCACCCGAAGCACCTGTTATTAATATTGCCATTATAAACCTCAATTTTAATTTGGATAATTATTATTTACCAACCCGGCATATGTACGTTTGCAGATATTCCTGAATTGTGTTTTTAATATATGTATAAATTAGTAAAACAGTCAAATAAAATTGCTATAGTAGATATTAATAACAATACGGGATATTATATGCTTTCTCCAGTTCATGGATGTGGAGAGAAATCATCATAAATATTATGATAATCTGATAAGTTTTTAAAGAAGGATAAGTTTTAATGTTCAAAGTAATGTTTGTTTGTATGGGCAATGTATGCAGATCCCCACTTGCTCATATTCTGCTGGATATCTATCTGGAGAAAAATAATTTAACCGGCAGGATCAGTGTAGAGTCTTCGGGTGTTAACGTTTTTAACGAAGGACAGGCCCTTTGTGATAATATAGTCCGTACAGCATCCAGGCGGGGTCTTTCCATTGAACATTATTCCCGCAATTTTTATCCTGCAGACGGAGAAGAGTTCGATTTAATTCTTGCAATGGACTATACTACAATGTCCAGAATAAAGAGTACTATCAAAGGTGTTTCCTCTAAAGGGGAAGTTCGTTTTTTTCGTGATTATGATCCTGTTCAGGATGGAAGCAATGAAGTTCCTGATCCATGGTATGGTGGTAAGGATGAGTCTGAAATGGTTTTTGATATGATCGAAAGAACCATGAAGCCATTGGTAGATTCAATTTTAAGTCAGTAGATAAGAATGATAAATCAATAATGGAGGAGATACTAATGGCTGACAGAGTTGTTGTAATAATAAGTACATCGGAAGTGGAAAAAGCAAAAACAGGAATGATGTATGCAGTAAATGCTGTTCTTAATAACTGGATGGAGGATGTTAAGCTTATCATCTTTGGTCCTGCTGAAGAACTTCTTCTGGAAGATATTGAGTTCAAAGATTTCCTGATTCAGTTTCAGGAAGCAGGAGGCAGTCCTGTTGCCTGTAAATTTATCGCTGAAAGAGATGAAATTGATGAAAAATTAACAGCACTTGGTGTAAGTGTTGAATATGTGGGAAGTATGATATCCGGGTTGATAAAAGAAGGGTACGTTCCGCTGATATGGTAGAAAAAATCCCTGTTTCCTGCAACAAAGACTGTGGTGCAGGCTGTCCTCTGGAAGCCCATATTGAGGACGGTCGAATCCAAAGAATAACTGACAGCAGCCATAAAAACCCGCTGATACATGGATGTCTGAAAGGTTATCGTATGACAGATGTCATCTACAACAGGGATCGAATAAGCAAACCTCAAATCCGTACAGGAGAAAGGGGTAGTGGCCAATTCCGGGATGCAGGCTGGGATGAAGTTCTGGATCTTATTGCAGATAAACTAATTAATACCAGGAAAAATAATGGAGCTGAATCTGTAATGAGAATTGGCGGTTCCGGTTCCTGCCGGGGTGCTCTTCATAACACAGCAACCCTTACCCAGCGTTTTTTAAGCCTCTACGGAGGGTATACTGAAACTTACGGCAATTTTTCCAGTGAGGCCACCAGTTTTGTTAAACCTCATATGTTTGGAACTAAAAATATAGGGATTGATGTTAAAACTCTTCTTCACTCAAAACTGATTATACTGTGGGGGTTCAATCCGGCTGATACAAGATTTGGCTGCGAGACTGAGTCTTTATTAAGAAAAGCTGCTGACATGGGGATCCCTTTTATAGTTATAGACCCCAGAAAAACACCATCTGCAATAAAGTATAATGCGAAATGGCTCCCCATAACTGCCGGAACAGATTCGGCTCTTATGCTCAGTATACTTTATCTGCTTCTTTCAGAAGGATTGGCTGATCTTGAATTTATAGAAAAATACAGCACAGGGTTTCGTAATCTTGAATCTTATGTGTTGGGGAAAAGTGATGGAGTTCCTAAAACACCTGCCTGGGCTGCCGGTATTTGCGGTTTATCAGTCAATGATATAGAGACAGTTACAAGAGCTTATGCCGAGGCTAGCCCTGCAGCACTTCTTCCGGGATTATCCATCCAGAGAGCCATTGGTGGTGAAAATAATGACAGACTTTGTGCTGTTCTCCAGTTGGCAACAGCTAATGTTGGAATATCCGGGGGCTCGTCCGGTGCCGGACAGTGGAATAGACTTGCTTCACCCAGGTGCGGAAGTATAGAGGTCCCCTTGAACCCTTCTGTAAAACGTGTTCCTGTCTATGAATGGGCAGATGCTGTTCTTGGCGGCAGATCTGCAGATTATCCGACCAATGTTAGTTTTCTCTATAATACTGGCGGAAACTATCTTGGTCAGGGCAGTGATACATCAAAAGGACTGGAAGCATTCAAAAAGATTGATTTTATAGTAAGTCACGACTACTTTATGACACCAACCTGTCTTTGGTCAGATGTTGTTCTTCCTGTAACAACATTTCTGGAGAGGGAGGATATCCTGTTCTCCAATACAAACTATCTATTCTATTCAGGGAAGGCTTCCGAACCAATCGGGGAGGCAAGAAATGATTATAGAATATTTACGGATTTAGCAGGAAGACTGAATATCGAGAACGATTTTACAGAAGGAAGATCCGAGTCTGGATGGATTGATTTCTTCCTTGAAAATTCAGAGATAGTCAATATAGATGAATTCAAAAAAAGCGGCATATATGAAGCGGCGGATCAGATGCGTGTCGGACTCTCAGATTTTATCTCTGATCCTGTAAAGAATCCCCTGAATACCCCCTCCGGAAAGATCGAAATAGAGTTACCTCTCTTCTCTGCTATAGGCGGTACCTCTATTCCTGAACTGGTAATAATGGATGTTACACAGGAATATCCTCTTAGACTTGTAACACCCCACGATAAATTCCGTATTCATTCCCAGAATGATAATCTTCCTGGCTTTAAAAAACTAATTGATGACAAACTGTGGATGAATCCCCTGGATGCTGAACATCGTGGAATTACAGATGGAATACAAGTTTCTGTTTACAGTGAGTTTGGTAAGATAAGAAATGAGGTTCGTGTAACAGATAAAATTGCGGCTGGAACAGTGTCTTTAAATCAGGGAGCCTGGATTACAGTTGGTAACGGTAATAGCCTGGCGGGCTCTGTAAATATAGTAACATCCAGTGAGCCTGCGATGCCCAGCAGGGGGGCAAGGACTCACTCAACAGCAGTAGAGGTAAAAAGAGAATAAAAAAATAATTTGCTCTATACTGGTATACAGTCTATAATTGGCAGTATGAACAGATTCCTATTTTTATTATTAGTTTTATTGGTTCTTGTAATATTCCAGGTTTTTCCTGAAGATACCTCTGATAATTTACGTCTTGGCATTGTGATGATTGAAAATCCCCAATCCGATGCAGGGATCGGATCCCTTTGTGAGACAGCAACAGATACTATTGAAATTACCCTGCGGATGGCTGACAAGTATGACATCGAGAGACTGGACTTTCTTCTTCCTGGAGCTGATCTGGAAAGAGCAAAGCTGTACTTCAGGAGCAGGGGTTTTGACAACGCGGTTTTTGGTCAGATTAAAGGGAATGAGGCAGACGGGTATACCTTCATAATTGAGGGGTGGGAAAGGAAGAGCGATAAAATACTGGTTCATATAGAAGAAACAGCCATGAGTGTTTTTGATCTGTTTGATATTGCAGATAATTTGACGCTTGAGTTATTTGAAGAATTGACAGGAGAACATTTAGGCTTTGGAAGGATGGTTTATCAAAGAGAGGGTATTGAAGCAGATTATGATATTGAGATAGACGGGAATTATCTCGGCAGGAATATTGGAGAAAGTGTCGTTGTGGAAGGGAAAAGAAAGTTCACCATACGGGCAACCGGACGCTATGGAGATGTGGTTGTAAAAACAGCCATTATCGATATAGAAGAAAATGGTGAATACAGCATTGGATTTTCTATGGATGATATTATTCCCAGCGGAAATCTTTTTATCGATGCAGATCCGGAAGGTTCGGAGGTATTTATTGAAGATCGATCCATTGGATTTACTCCCCTTTCCCTTTATGACCTGGAAGCAAGACCATACAACTTAAGAGTAGGAAAAGAGTATTTCATACCGGTTAACCAGGTTCTGGATCTGGAGCCGAATATCGATAATGTTTTGAGTTTTGATCTGGGAATTGATGCGGAACACCCTGATATAAAGAGAAGATTAAAAGACCCCGTAAGAACAGAGCTTATAACTGCAGGTGTAACTGCAGGGCAAGTGGCCTGGTTAATAGGCAGAAGTCTTATTATGAGTAATGATGGATTTGATATGAATTATCTGGATGCCCTTATACTGGCACCCAGATATGGACATCTGCTGATGGGAGACACTAGAACAGGAACCATTCTTTCTCTTGTATCACTTATTGGTCTTACAGGAATGACCGGAATGTACGATCCTTTACTGGGGACCAGTATGAATGAAGGTGGAGATTTGTATGGCGTTCTTTTGGGACTGGCAGTGGGCAGCTCTATTATCTATGATCTTGTGGGAGCCCCCTTTGCCGGTGCAAAATGGAATGAGAAGTTTCTAGGCAGCTTAAAAGAAGAGGGTATCAGTTTTGATAAAAAAGAGGAGAAGGACCCTTTCAGATATACAATTCAGACAGGTGGTGGAGGTATTGTTCATTGCGGTGTCTCATGGGCCCCCTTATGGAATTGGCTCTATCTTGAACAGCTGGCAGGAGTCTCCCTGACTCAATACTATGATATTTTAGAACCGGCTCTTACAACCACAACAAAAGTCCTGTTCTATCCTCTTCCTGGTATTATGAGTTTTTTTAGTCCTTATCTTGGTGGTCTCTTTATTCTGGGATCCGATTTTAATTCGATAAATTTTGCCTACGGCCTGGCTTCGGGTTTCGAAATCAGTCTTCCCTGGCTTGATATTTTTCTGGAAGCTGATTTATCTATCAGTAATGAGTTTGGTACAGTTCCTGTTACAATGGCTCTGGGGGTAAGATTATGATTAGAAAAGCACTTATCATAATAATTGTAATATTTATAATCACTTCCTGTGATGCACTCCTCTCTTTCTGGGTTTCTCCGGTTTACAATATTCCGGTATCGAGATCAGGCTGGACTGTGGATAGTGCTAATTTCAGAATTACCGGTGATTCTGAATATTTTGAGGATCAGGAATGGCCCCTCGACTGGGTATCTGGTAATAATAC
>CBDVAD010000123.1:0-8715 GCA_965371875.1 uncultured bacterium | reverse complement strand
AGTATATTCTGCTTTTATCCCTACTTAGTTTATCTAAATTTAGTTATTTTGCAATTTTTAGCACTAAAAATTGTAAATACCTATAAATTAACTAAATATTTTTAGTAATAAATGAGAAGGAAGATAATTGTGTCAAATGTATAACAGATAATACAGGTTCTGAAAAATCTGTAAGTACAAAAGGAGAAATTAATATGAGTGACGTTATCATAAAAAATTCAAGAAACACGGAAAATGCACCAAAAAGTTCTGTATCTACACAAACTGTAGCTTTTTCTCATTACAATAACATTTCAGCTCAATTACCTGTAGACCCTAAAACTGGTAAAATTGTAGCTGGTGGAGCAAAAGAGCAGGCAAAGCAGTGCTTAGCAAATATTAAAGCAATTGTAGAAAGTATCGACCATGTAATGGATGATGCTGTTAAAATCGCTATATTCCTTAAGAATATCTCAGATATTGACGCTGTAGACGAAGTTTATACAACATTTTTCCAAAGCCATCTTCCTACGCGGACAACAGTCGCAGTTGCAGCTTTACCTATGGATGCTTTGGTACAAATTGAAGCAGTTGTTTCAAACGGTGAAGGTACACCTCCACAAATGAGTTTAGATCTCATAAAAGTTTCAAGAAACACGGAAAATGCACCCAAAGGTCTATACTCACAAACTGCAGCTTTTTCTCATTACAATAATATTTCATCTCAATTACCTATCGATCCCAAAACGGGTAAAATGGTAGCTGGTGGTGTAAAAGAGCAGGCTGGACAGTGCTTAAACAACATTAAAGCAATTTTAGAAAGTATCGACCACGTTATGGACGATGTAGTTAAAACAACTATATTCCTTAAAAACATCTCGGATATTGAAGCCGTAAATGAAGTTTGTGCAAAATTTTTCCCAGGCTATGTTCCTGCACGGACAACAGTTGCAGTTTCAGCTTTACCTATGGATGCTTTGGTACAAATTGATACAGTTGTGTCACACGGAGATGGTACACCCCCACAACTTCCTGAAGACACCCGTCTACTCGTCATAGAAGCAAGAAATACGGAAAATGCACCAAAAGTTTCATACTCACACACTGTAGCTTTTTCTCATTACAATCATATTTCAGGTCAATTACCTTTAGACCCAAAAACGGGTAAAATGGTAGCTGGTGGTGTAAAAGAGCAGGCTGAACAGTGCTTAAAAAATATCAAAGCAATTATAGAAAGTGTCGACCACGTTATGGACGATACAGTTAAAATCAATATCGCCCTTAAAAATATTGCAGATATTGATGCTTTAAATGAAGTTTACACAACATTCTTCACCGGCGATCTTCCTGCACGAACAGTAATTGGCGTTTCAGCTATCCCTATGGATGCTTTGGTACAAATTGATGCAGTTGTCTCTAACGCTGAAGGGACACCTCCAGAAGCATAGGAAGAACTGTTAAAGTTACCAGGCAATGCCGAAGGTAATCATAAAAAAGGGAGCGTCATTCTTGATGCTCCCTTTTTATTTTTCAGGATAATCCGGATTACAATGGGTAGGAGATCGACAGCAAAAATCCCTCGCCATAACTACTTTCATGCCGCAGAACAGCGCCCCAGTGGAGCAAGCAGTCATTCATCATGGTTAATCCCTGACCGGGAGAGTAGTCTGTAGTTCCGCAGCCGTTATCTGCAATAATAAGAATAATCTTATCCTTTTTAAACTGCAGAACAATATCAACTTTGCCTGCTTTTCCATGTTTTACTGCATTGGTAATACCTTCCTGACAACAACGGTACAGGGCGGATATCAATCCAGGGTCTAAAGGATATTCTGGTCCCTTGAGTGCCAGCTCAATTGTAAAATTCATTGATGATAGTGCAGCGTTGATATGCGTCAATTATGCTGGTGGAGGTGAAATAGACTGGTTTCTACCGTCCAGAGATGAGCTTACCGAGATGTATATCAATCTAAGATTAGAGAATATAGGTGATTTTAGCACTGATGTTTATTGGAGCTCATCTGAGGGGTTTTCAAATACTCTTGCCTGGGCTCGTAGCTTTTCAGATGGCCAGGAGTATGGCAGAATGAAGGGTGATTCTGAATCTGTACGGGATATCCGGGCTTTTTAGACAGTTGAATACAGTAAACAGTTATTAATGAACAGAATATTGATAACTGCTTTTTTTATTTGAGTTCAGGTATTATAACAGGAATAACCTTTCTTTTTTCTTTTCGATAAATTCTAAAATCACTATCCAGGGTACAAACTGCACTGTCAGAGATTTGTTCACTCATTCTAACCAGACAGGCATCTGCCAGAGACATTGGAATATTACTGTATTTATTCATTAAATTGATAATTGCACTACTTTCTGATTCAAGTTTGAAAGGTATTTGAATTAACTCTCTCTCCAATAGTTTGAATACATTTTGCACACCGTTTCCGGTATTCCTTAAAAGAAAACAAACTTCAGAAATTACAGCTTCACAAGTAAGAAAAGGTGGATTCAGGTCTGAAAATTGGGTTAAAGCCCAGGCATGGTAATTATCTGATTTGTTCAGGAAAGCTGCTAAAGGACCGGTATCGATGATGATTTTTTTTGGTTTCATTGGCCGTATTCAGAAAGATACTCTTTATTTGTTGAAAGATCAGACGGACCCTCGACACTCCCTGCCAGATCCTCCGCAAGGTCGTAAAAAGTTCCTTGCTTTTCAAAATCATCTTTTTCAAAATATTCTAGTAGGGCCTTTCTTACAATTTCCGATTTGCTAAGACCTTTGCTCTTTGAATAGGTTTTAAGTTTTTCCTTTATAATATCCGGTATTTTTAATGTTAGGGTATACATAATTTACCTCTGGTATTACCTGTATGGTATTAAGGTAATACCATATGTCAAAAGAGTCAATGGATAGAATCGACATCCAATCTTATTAGTGATATTCTATTATATAAAATCCCGGTATTAAGGCTCATATAGATGATAATAAATAATATTACAAAAATAATTTCTCTATACTTTTTAATATTGATATTTCTCATATCCTGTATCTCAGAATCTGGAAAAACTCCAGAGCAGGATAAAAATGAACAGAACTTTCAAATACCAAAACTTGCACAACAGGCGATCTCAGCTGAAGAATCAGGTGATAGAGAAGAGTACAGTTTGTATAACAGTATTAGTGTGGAAGGCCCTTTAATACCCGGGATATTCCAGGCGGCAGTTCCCCAGGGTATGGCCTATTTCTCCAATGAAGATTTAATGCTTATTTCAAATTATATGTTTGACAGCAGACCCAGCAGTATAACAGCCGTATCTATGGCAGACGATCTTCTAAAGAAAACTCTCTGGTTGTTGAATCCTGATGGCTCTCCTCATATGGGACATGTAGGTGGACTTGCAATTAGTAAAAAGTATCTCTGGATCGCTTCAGGTAAAGGTGTTTACTATGTTTCCCTGGAGGCCTTTAATAATCAATCTGATGATACTGATCTTAAGATGACGGCATTTGTGCAGACTGCCGCTAAAGGCTCTTTTGCTGCATTCTCTGATGGAATCCTTTGGATAGGAGAGTTTACAAGCAGGGATAGATCATATACTGTTCCGGACTTCCATCATTTTAAAAATCATGAAGGTAATATGAATCATGCCTGGATGGCAGGATTTATTCTGGACAGTGAATCAGACATGATCAACCAGGAAAATACAATCGGTGTAAGCTATCCGGATTATATTTTGTCTATTCCTCACGAAGTCCAGGGCGCAGCATTTATAAAAGAAAAGATTATATTAAGTCAATCATATGGTAGAAAAAACAACAGCAGGATATCTGTCTATCTGGATCCCCTTGAAAAATTGCCCCATAGTTTCTTTATTACCGATGATAACAGATCCATTCCAGTATGGATTCTTGATGATCAGAATCTTGAAGTGGAGATTACTGCACCTCCTATGACAGAGGGAATCGTTGACTATAAAGGTTCAGCTGCAGTTCTTTTTGAATCAGGATCAGATAAGTACAGAAATACTGCCCTGAATCCTCAGGACAGAATAGATATTCTTAAAATAGATATTTCTAAAGATTAGAGAAATCTTATTTCAGAGTGCATCTCTGCAACATGGGTTAATGTATTGTAAATAGAACAGTACTTACATGCGAGCTCCAGGGATCTTATAAAAGCTTTTTTATTACTTTCATCTGTTTTTGCTGTAAAAATAACGTTGCAGTATTCCAGGGTTGTAGGAACTTCAGTTCTTTTCTCTCCGGATATATCTATTTCCAGTTTTTCAAAGGTAAGTTTCTTTTTCGCTAATATATCTTCAAAAGTTGAATAGAGACAGGAACCCAGAGACATAAGCAGAAGATCATATGGACCGGCTTCTTTCTCCTTCCCTCCAATTTTAATCATACAGTTTCTATCGTTCATACCTATTCCCCTGAAGGGTTGTGAAAATTCTAAAGTTGCATGTGCTTTGCTTCCCATAAACAATTCTCCGTATAGTTCTTTTATATCTGAATATTCTCGAAAAGAGATTCCTTAATCAATTTTATCCATTCATTTTCATTGGAAGGGATGAATTTCATTAAAAATCCTCCCGGATGTACAAAAATAGTTTCTGAGGGGTTTGATTTAGAGAAATCAACATTGTTATGACCAAAGTTTGTTCTGAAAAGAGTTAACACATCTGGTATTTTATCATCAAAAGAGAGAATTGCAGTTATTCCATTCTCATCAACAATTTTTGAAATGACAGATCTTATTGGAGAGACCAGTTCAGATGGAGCCTTTCTTATGTATTTAATAATCTTAATATGATCAACATCAATAATCTCAATATTTCCGGGTTCTTTTAACCATAGTGCAGCTTTTTGCTTTAATTTTTCAAATGAAATTTTATCATCAAGGCCAGCTATGAAAATTTTGAGAACCAGCATCGGATTGCTTTCAAATGTATTAAGCAGTATTCCCTGACCGAAAGAGAAGTACTCTCTGCTTTCGCTGACAAGGTGGAAGTCATCAAGACTCATTGCCCCTTTTGTATCAACTTTTGAAACCAGTTTAATATAATCATGAAGTTCAGTATTTTTCATATGGGAAAAGAACTTATCAAATATCAATAATACAGCGCTATCCAAAGCTCTGTCCTGATGGTGATCAAAGAGTCCTTTTTCACTGTCCAGTACAAGCCCGCAGTCAATAAAATATGTATTTTCAGGAATCTCTCCTGTTGATACAAGCTCTGCAGCTTCCTGAGCATTTATACGTTCAATTTTTTCCGGTACTCCACCAAGATGAAGCGCAAGGAGGGCAGAACCCAGCAGTTCATCCATATGAGCCTTTCCGTTGTGGGTGATTATGGTGTATTGCATCCGCGTACTCTACCATAAATAAGTGCTCTTATTCTACACTTTAACAGTCAGAATATGGGGGTGTACAGCTTTATAAAGCAACTTTTTATCTTACTGCTTAATGTTTTATTAAATGTATTCATTTTCAAAACTACTGCTATCCGCCCAATAACCTATATTTATTGTTAGGGGTTGTTATTTTCTGCCCATTAAGACTTGTATCCATTTTAACTTAGATTTTGTATGCGGATAATATTTAAAGTTCGGTTCAAACCATGTAGGTTTATCTAAAATACTTTTATAGTGGGTAAACGCTTTAAAACCTGTCTCTCCATGATAAGCACCTATTCCACTTTCACCTACTCCGCCAAAAGCCATATTACTATTTGCAATATGCATTAAGGCATCATTTACGGCTCCCCCTCCAAAAGACACCTCATTCAATATTTTATTGCGCAACTTTTTATCTGCCGTAAAAATATAGCATGCAAGAGATTTCTGTCTTGCCTTAATTCGAGCGATAGCTTCTTCTATTGAGTTATAGGTGATGACAGGCAAAATAGGTCCAAAAATCTCTTCCTGCATTACTTTATCATCAAAAGAAACATTATGCATAATGGTAGGTTCAAATAGCCTTGTTACTTCATCATATTTACCACCAAAATATATTTTTTCAGTATCCAGCATATTAACTAATCGAGTTATGTTTTTCATATTGATTATTTGTACATAGTTATCATTTTCAACAGAAAACTGCTCCTTTTCGATTTCTTGTTTAGCAAGTTTCAGAAATTCTTCTTTCAAAGAATAGTGTACTAAAACATAATCTGGAGCAATACAGGTCTGCCCGGCGTTTAAATATTTAGCCCAGATAAGTCTTTTTACAGAGATTGTTAAGTTGCATCCTTCCGTAATAATTGCTGGGCTCTTTCCTCCCAGTTCAAGAGTAACAGGGGTTAAGTGATTTGCAGCAGCCTTATATACAATTTTACCTACAGCATCACTTCCTGTAAAAAATATTTTATCAAACTTTTGTTTCAATAGTTCTGTCGTTTCAGGTATTCCACCTTCTACTACTCTAAAAAACTCTGGCTCAAAGTTATCATTGATGATTTGAGCCATGACCTTACTGGTGTTATCTGGCAGTTCGCTTGGTTTCAGAATTACAGTATTTCCTGCAGCTATTGCAGCTACCACAGGTGCCAACGATAACTGATAAGGATAATTCCATGCGCCTATGATCAAGGAAACACCTAAAGGTTCAGGTATGATGTAGCTCTTTGCAGGAAAATTAACGAGGTTGGTTTTTATTTTTTTTCTTCTCGACCATTTTTTTACATTATTTATCGCTTCCTCAATATCATGGTACAAAAAAACAAGTTCATTGGTATAGTTATCAAATGCTGATTTTTTAAAGTCGGAATAAATAGCCTGTTCTAAAAGTGATTCATTCTCTATTAATAATTGCTTGAATTTTTTGAGTTGTTTTATTCGGAATTCTAAGCTTTTAGTATTGTTTGCATCATAAAAATTTCTTTGTTTTTCTATTAGTTGTTTCATATATAGAGCCCCATAATTCCTGCCAATTTTTGTGTGAATTCAATGTGTTTATCCTATCAATTTATTGGCAAATACGCAATTGTGTATATTTCCTTTTACAGAAAAAATGGATTATCAAACAAATTATCAAAACCAGAATGATCGGCAGTGAAGCGGAACTTCTTACCTTGCAGAATATATATCGTGATACCATGGAAGAGAGATCAACAACTATTGTTATAGTTGTTGGAGATGCGGGGGTCGTAAGTTACGTCTATTATACGATTTGATAACAAGAGACAAAGTAAAATTGTTTTCTTGACTGTACATATTCTTCTTTCTTAAATTATTAATAATAAGGTGGTATGATATGAAAAAGTTTACAATACATTTCACACACATTTTATTTATTGTTTTTCTGGTTACGGGGTGCGCAACCCAGGTTCCGAAAATTGCTGTGCGGGAGATAGATCCTGAGGTTACAGGCCTGCTGCAGACAGCCCTTCCCGGGTATCCTTCCACAAGGTTTATTGTGTTCTCCGATCCCCATGTGTACGATAACTCTCTTGGTATTACAGGCAGCGCCTTTGAGGAGTATCTGGCCGGAGAACGAAAACTAACGATTGAGAGTACCGAGCTTATCACAGCCGCCGTAGAGAATATCTCTAACGAGACTGCCGATTTTATTCTTGTCTGCGGAGATATGACAAAGGATGCTGAAGAAGTATGTCACAGACTGGCCGCACGCTATCTTGCAGAGCTGGAACAAAAAGGATTTCCGGTTTATGTTATTCCGGGGAATCATGATATCCTCAATCCTCACGCGTTACGCTTTACCGGAGATAAAACAGAACACGTAGAGACCATAACCCCGGATCAGTTCAGAGAGATTTACGCTGAGTACGGTTATAATGAGGCTTTAGAAACTGACCCGGATTCACTCAGCTATGTTGTTGAACCGGTTCCCGGGCTCTGGGTGCTGGCTCTGGATTCCTGTGAGTATTTCGAAAACGAAGTTGATCCGGAAATTGACGGCAGTTTCCGGCAGGAGACAATTGACTGGCTGCAGAATGTGCTTGACAGATCCGTCCGTCAGAATAAAGCAGTTATAGCTATGATGCATCATCATATTATTGAGCACTACAGTTCGGAGCAGAAATACTATGATAATAATCTTGTGGATAATTACGGGATGATCTCCCGAATGCTCGCTGAATACCGTGTGCGTCTTGTATTTACCGGGCACGAACATGCTCAGGATATCACTGTGCGGCGGTGGCAGACAGAAACAGGTGAACTTTTTCTTTACGATATAAGTACAGGTTCTCTGGTGACCTTCCCAAGCCCTTACCGGATTATTGAGATTAATAGTGACCAGCAGTGCGCTATATCCAGTACCTATATTAAGAGTATTAAAAGTCATCCAACCGATTTTTTCGAATTTAACCGGGAAACTATCAGAACGAGAATTAACGGAATTGCTCTGACCAAACTTGATGGTTATAAGGTAAATGAGGAGAACGCCCGCCTTATAGCACCGCAGGCAGCAGACGCGTTTATTGCTCACTATCTGGGAGATGAAAAACCGCCGGCTGAAATCCTGAGCAGGGAAGGGCTGAATTGGTGGGGAAAGATCATTCTTAATGCCCAGGAGGATCTGATCATCGGGCTGTGGAACGATTTAGAGCCTCCGGATAATCAGCTTGTAATTAACTTGAGAGATGGCGCCTGGCATTAAGAGGTCATGGAATAATGTGCAAAACAAACAGAGACAGTGCGAACCCTGTCATTCCCTATGGTGAATGGTCAGGCAATTTTAATTATCCTGACACCAAAGGTCTATTGA
>CBDVAD010000122.1:0-8717 GCA_965371875.1 uncultured bacterium | reverse complement strand
ACCGTCAGTACCAAGGGCAAGATTTTTATAATCACCCAGTCTGCTGTTGTATCCTACATTGTTGTTCATATTGGATCTTGAATTATGGACAAGAAAACCATTTCTCTCATTCAGAATATCAATCTCTTCTGTATTCAGAAATATTCCATGAACAAGGATTGTCTTCTCGTTAAGCATTCCAAGATTGTCCAGGCGTTTAACAATATCCTGTCCATAAACCAGGTGGCTCTGGGAAACATCATACCTGTCCTCTGCAACATGCAGATGAAGTCCTTTACCTGTAGACTTAATTGCATCAGCCATCATTTCAAGTCCATCATCATTGATGGTACAGGGAGCATGTCCGCCTATGTGAGATTCAAAAATATAGGGTTTGGAACTATCCTTCTTATCTGCATCAATCTCTTTTGCAAAACGAATATTCTCTTCCACCCCCTCCTTCATCTGATCGAGACCATTACGGTCTGTCACTTCGTAGCAAGTCATTCCCCGGAGTCCCACTTCTTCCATAGACCTTCTTATGGTGGAAAGGGAACCAGAAATGTAATTGGGGCTGGCATGGTGATCAATAACCGATGTTGTGCCGGCTTTGATCGCATCAATAGAACTTATGATTCCTGAATACCAGGTTGAATCCTCATCCAGAGCACGGTCCATTCGCCACCAAAGATTTTTCAGGGTAGATACAAAGTCCGGAGTAGGACCAATCTCTGCCATAACTCCTCTGGAAAGACCGGAGTAGTAATGGTGATGGGAACAGGTTAAACCAGGATATGTCAGTTTATCTGTACCATCTATAACCTTATCTGCCTTATATTTTGAAGCTATACCCGGACCAACATCAATAATATCAGTACCATCGATAACAACGTCAACATTATCCCAAACCCTCGGGGGATTAAACTGCATTGCTTTTGTATTTTTAATTACTATCATTCTAATCTCCTATTCCTCTACAGGACCTAACAAATAACTATAGTTATTATAAATAGTTGCGACAACCTTTTTCACTTCAGGGTAATCTGAATGGGTGGGTTCGTTACCTGACAAGATTCCGTTATCATCGATAGTTAAATCGTATAGTTTTTCTGCTAATCTCATCTTTACAGCTGAACCATCTACATAAAAACCGTTATTTTCACTGTTTTCAAAATCGACCGGGAGACTGAACACTGTAAACTTATCTTTATATGGGAGACCGTTGTATGGACAGAAAGTACCGCAGTTACCACACTCATTACAGTAAGCATCAACATGAATAATTTGATATGCATCTCTAAAACCATCAAATGCAAGTGCCAGGTTAGCTCTATTTGGACATACATCCACACATTTATTACAGATAAAGTTACATTCCAGACATCTTTCAGCTTCTTTTTCAGCAAACTCTACTGTATCGTAATCTACCTTTCTGTTTAGCGGATCCTGAAGAGTACCCCTCTTAGCCAGGATATCTGCTTCGCTGTTCAGATTCTTAAGGAATGAGTAAGAAGCCTTTCTTGACCAGTCAGGATCATTATTTTTACAGATAGCATCTGCGGCCCTTCTTCCTTCCTGTATACATTGAACAATAGTAGAAGGTCCTGTTCGTCCATCTCCAATTAAGTAAACACCATCTTCTTTAAGCTTAAGGTCATCATCAGTATCAAACCACCCTTTGCTGTTAGGCTCTACTCCTGCTCCCTTGAGAAGATCAGCATCAACTACTTCACCAATTGAAGGAATAAGAGTATCAGCATGGATTGTTTCTGTTTTATCAGTTGGTACTGGTCTTCTTCTGCCGCTTGCATCAGGTTCTCCAAGCTCCATTACACGAAGAGTAAGAGTTCCATCTGCATCAAATTTTTCAGGATTTCTTAACCACTGAAATGGAATACCATCTTCCAATGCATCTTCATACTCTTCCTGACTTGCAGGCATCTGATCCTGAGCTCTTCTGTATGCAATCCTTACACTCTCAACACCTTCTACCCGCTTGGCAGATCTGACTGCATCCATTGCAGTATCACCAGCTCCAACAACTACAACATGTTTTCCCAGTTTTATTGCATTCGGGTCTTTGTTAAAGCTCTGTAAGAAATCAAAAGAAGGAATAATATTTGTGTTATCACCATCAATAGGAAAAGCTCTTACACCTTCTGCTCCAATTGCCAGACATACATGGTCAAACCCTTCTGCCTTAAGGTCTTTAATACTAAAATCGGGATCTACACCAAAAACAAACTTAACTCCGTGAGCTTCAATAAAATCTATATCACTTAAAATAGCTTCCCTTGTTATTCGAAACTGAGGTATTACATGATCAACAACACCACCGGCAGAATCATGTTTATCAAAAACTGTTACACTGAAACCTTCACGGCTAAGAAAGTAGGCAGCTGAAAGACCTGCAGGACCGGCACCAACTACTGCAATTTTTTTATCTTTATCTATTCCGGGAACTTCCCATTTTTTCTTGTAATCATCAAAACCATTAAGAATTGCTATTTTCTTAATTTCTCTGATCTCAACTGTTCCCTCATAATCCAGACGTGTACAGCTGTACTGACACTGATGAGAACAGATATGACCTGTTATTGAAGGAAGAGCATTTTTTTCGTAAATGAGCTCAACTGCCTCTGTATATCTTTTCTGACCAACAAGCTTAATATACTCAGGAATATCCTGGCTAATAGGACAGGCAACAGTACAGGGAGCAACATAGCAGTCAAATATAGGCAGATCTTCATCGACCTCTGCCTTGTCATTTCCTCGCCATTCCTTCTTTGTATAATGCATCTTAAGAGCATCAGAAGCCAGGGCTTCAAGTTTTTCAACATCAATCTTATCCATTTCCCAGGCAGAAGATTTTTCAAGGAGATCGGTCATATCCTTAAGTCTGTTATACCCACCAGGCTGAAGCAGATCAGTTGCAAGAGTTATTGGTCGTATACCAGTTGCAAAAATATCTTCAACATTAAATTTTGATGCACCACCGGAATATGATATAGGGAGTTCACCGTTAAATTTTCTGGAAATTTTTGCTGCAAGATTAATGGATAAAGGAAATAATGCTCTTCCGGACATATACATCTCATCACCTGGAAGAACACCCTTATTGTTTACAGACCCGAGAGTGTTTGTAAGCTTTACACCAAACTGAAGATTTTCTTTTTTTGATGTTGCAATAAGACGTTCCAGCATACCCTCAGCATCTGAATACTGCAGATCATGAGAAAAAGCCTCTTTTGAAAGTCCAACATAATCAAAACCAAGACCATCCAGGATTTCTCTTACTCTGTCAAAACCAAGAAGAGTAGGATTAAGTTTTACAAATGTATGAAGCTTCTTCCCTGTAAGCATATACATACAGATATCTTCAATCTCTTTTGGAGGACAACCATGCATAGTAGAGAGTGTAAGCTGATTACAAAGCTGAGCAGGTACTTTTCCGGGTATATCCTTTAGAGAGGCAACTTTTCCTTCCAGGTCTGTACCTTTAAGAAAACTATCATCTTCTATAATACTCTGAAGCTCTTTAGCATATTCCTTAAATTTCTCATTAGAGGAAGAATCCATCATATCATTGATAAATTTCTGAACTCTCTCATTTTTAATTCCTGCAAGATCATATCCTACACTCATATTATAAATAAAAGATCGGCCCTTACTATTGTTCAGTTCAAACAGCTCTTCCATTAAATAAAGTATAAACCAGGCTTTCAGATATTCATCATAAGCTTTTGTAAGAGTAAACTCTGAGGACCATTCTGTATTAAAACACTCATCCTCAGCATCTATACATGGTTTGGGAACTTCGAGAGTATCCAGAATCTGTACAGTTTTAAGTTCAAAAAACCTTCCACCTGTAAGCCAGGAAACAATAATATTCTGCGTTAGCTGTGTATGAGGGCCTGCAGCAGGGCCTAATGGAGTTTCACTTCGTTCTCCAAAGATCTCCAGATTACTGTTGTTTATTTTTTTAAAAAACTGATCTTTATGAATACCAAAGATAGATCCATCTTTTTTATACTCACTGAACATTCTTTTTACCAGTTCCGAAAAGGAAACTGGTCTCATTAAATCACCCATACTGACCCCTTTTTATTAATGATATACAATTTCAGGTTATTTTGCCTTCTTACCATAATATACTATTTGGCTTTCAATGCAAGAGTTATTTACGAAAAACTGAGGTTTTAAGCAATTTTTCTTCTTTTTATTTAATTTTAGTGTTTTTTTCTACCTTACTTATTGCGTATGAGCGTAATCTAGTATATTGTATATTACACAACTAATGAAACTGCTTTTAAAATATTCTATAGAGAGGTAAGGAAATGATTGATTTAACGATTAATAACGAAGTAAGACAGAGGAACGTCGAAAGATGTCGTGAAAGAGGTATTGTTTATCCTACATTTGCACAGATGAAAGACCCTTCATTAATTCCTGCAAAAATAAAAGAGAGACTTAAAGAGACAGGACTTGAAGATATGGATCCGGTAAACCTTTTCAGGATTTCCTGGAGAAATGAACCAGTTGAAAAAGGCGGTGTTCATGGTGACGTCAACTACATCGAGATTCCAAAAGAACTGACTGGTGTTAAAGCAAGAGTATTTGCACTGGTAGGAAAATATTTCCCAACTGGATCCCACAAGGTTGGAGCAACATATGGATGTCTTGCACCTGCACTCGTTACAGGAGCCTTTGATTCAACAAAACAAAAAGCAGTATGGCCTTCAACTGGTAATTACTGCCGTGGCGGTGCATATAATTCAGCACTCCTGGCATGCGACTCAATTGCTATTCTCCCGGAAGAGATGAGTGCAGAACGTTTCAATTGGCTGAAAAAAGTTGCCGGAGAAGTAATTGCTACTCCTGGATGTGAATCCAATGTAAAAGAAATTTTTGACAAATGCCATGAACTTGATGAAGAGAGAGGCGACAGTATTGTTATCTTTAATCAGTTTGATCAGATGGAAAATTATCTTTGGCACTACAATGTAACAGGAAAGGCAATTGAGGACTTTCTTACACAGGAAGGTGTTAAAGCTGAACAACTAAAAGGTTACTGTTCAACTACTGGTTCTGCAGGTACAATCGGAGCTGGAGATTATCTGAAACAGAAATATCCTGAAGTAAAACTCGTTGCAGGTGAAGCACTTCAGTGCCCAACCCTTCTTAACAACGGTTTTGGCGGACATAGAATTGAAGGTATTGGTGACAAGCACGTTCCATGGGTACATAATGTAAGAAATACTGATATGATTATTGCTATTGATGATCAGGATTCCATGGATGTACTTCGTCTTTTTAATGAGGATGCAGGTAAAGAATATCTAAAATCAAAAGGTTTAAGTGCAGAATCAATTGAAAAACTTGCTCTCCTTGGTATTTCCGGTATTGCAAATGTTCAGTCTGCAATAAAAATGGCCAAGTACTATGAGATGGATGACCAGGATGTTGTAGTTACTGTTCTTACAGACTCCGAAGAGATGTACACATCCAGACTTAGAGAAATGAATGATTCAAACGGCAAGTTCACTTCCGAAAATGCAGCAGCTGTTTATGCAAGAAGTCTAATGGGTATTGGGATTGATAATACTCTGGAACTTACCTACTACGACAGATTAAGAGTCCATAACTTAAAATACTACACATGGGTTGAACAGCAGGGTAAGACCTACGAAGAGATCAATGCTCAGTGGTATGACAAGAGCTACTGGACCAGCATTCAGGAAATGACAGATAAGATTGATGCTTTAATTAAAGATTTCAACAAAGATGTTGGGATTCTTTAATTTCAATTAAATAGATAACATTGCGCGTAGGGGCAACCGGCCGGTCGCCCCTACGCGCGTTTTTTTTTAAGGAGATATAAATATGGATTTTAAATACGAGTGCAGCGATTGCGGAAAAGAATATCCTTCTGACAAGATAATTTACAGGTGCCCTGTTTGCTCGGAAGACAACACTTCAGGGAAAATGCAGAAAGGAAATCTTATTACAAAAATAGACAGTAAACATCTCAAATCTTTAAAGACAAAAAATTCCGTTTCGCCAGGTGATTTTCTTCCATACGAAATACCCAATGAATCAACGTTTCCTGTTGGTAACACTCCTCTGTCATCTCCATTGAGATTAATAAAAAAAACAGGATTTACAAACCTTAAAATTAAAAATGATGGAGCAAATCCATCAGGATCCTTTAAAGACAGAGCATCACAACTTGTAGCAGCACAGGCTCTTCATTTTGGGGAAAAGACAATTGCTCTTGCTTCTACCGGAAATGCAGGATCTGCAATGGCATGTGCCGGTGCGGCCTATGGACTGGATATAGTTCTGTTTGTTCCTGAGTCTGCACCTAAGGCAAAATTGCTTCAGTCTGCACTCTATGGTGCAAAAGTAATACCAATAAAGGATAACTACGATGCCGCTTTTTCTCTTTCTATAGAGTACACCCGGAAATATGGAGGTATTAATAGAAATACAGCCTACAATCCGATGACAGTTGAGGGCAAAAAAACTGTCTCCATAGAACTATTCAACCAGTTAGGCAGAAAAGCTCCGGATGCTGTATATGTTCCGGTTGGGGACGGAGTAATCTATTCCGGTGTTTTTAAGGGTTTTTATGACCTGAAAGAAGCTGGTTTAATAGAAAAACTACCAAAGATTATCTGTGCACAATCAGAAAAGAGCAATGCCATTAGTAAGGCATGGAAAAGCGGGGATCTTAATACAATACCTGAAGCTACAACAAGAGCTGATTCAATTTCTGTAGCAAGCCCCGCTAACGGAAGAATGGCTGTCCGTTATATTAATGAATCAAATGCATGGGCTACTGAAGTGACAGACGAAGCAATACTCGCAGCACAGCTTGAACTTGGCAGTGAAGCAGGAATATTTGCTGAGCCTGCAGCAGCATGTGCATGGGCCGCATTTAAAAAGGATGCGAAAGAAGGAAAGATAAATAAAAATGCAGAAGTTGTGGTTCTTCTGACAGGAATCGGATTTAAAGATATGGCCTCTGTGGAAGGATCAGTATCTGTACCTGAATCTATTGAACCCACAGTTGAAGCATTAGGAAAGATTTTCGGTTAATTCTGATTCTGTACGTTAAGGATTGTAAGGGCGCCGCAGGCGGTCCCTGTTGGGGTGGGGTTTCCCCACCCAGGCGGGGAAACCCCGCCCCAACAGGGACGGAACCCCTGGAAAGCCTGACCCCGTCGTAGGGGCGACCGGCCGGTCGCCCCTACAACGGGGTAACGCCCAAAAATATATTCATTATATTAATTCCTTGATTTCCCCTTTCCTGTAAATTATGATTATTATTATGAATAAGAAACAAACTGGTGAATTAAAAGTTATTACCGGTCAGTTGCTTTCAGAAAAGGAAATTGTTATTAACCCTAACGACGGATTCGATCTGGGCCTTATGATGACAGAGGCTGCTGTTGAACTCCATTTTGGGAATAACCCAACACAAATTCCTGACAATACAAAATACCCACCACTCCAGGCCCAGCTCATTCAAAAAAATGAATGCAAACCCGGAACTGTAGAACTGGGATCAAAATCAATACCAAAGCTGGAAGGGAATACCAAAATCAGACTCTATCTGGAAGAACAGGATGGTCACTCAAAACTTTTAATAGGCACAGTATAAGGTTTGCACAGGTTATGCCACAAGGATGGGGTACCCACGAGGGGCACCCCTACATTAATACGTACAGACGCCCAAATTGGGCGTCTCTAACAATTGGATTGATGATTACCCAAAAAAATTGTATATTATACACTATGCAGTATTTAACTGAGCAAATAAATAAGGTAGATAAACTCCTCAGAGATGGTGGTTATATAGAGGCTGTTACCATCCTGGAAGAAATGCTTATTCAGGAACCCGACTGCAAAGAGGCACTCTGGAGAATTGGAATAGCCTTCACCGAGATGAATGAACAGGAAAAGGCCCTAAAGGCCCTGGATTATTTTTTTAAATTTAACCCTAATCACTCCGAAGCTCTGGAGGCTTACGGATGTTCACATTTTAAACTTGGTAATTATGGACTTGCAAGAAATTACCTCGAAAAAGCTTCAGAACTTGATCCGGAAAGTTCCTCCATTACAAGAAATCTGGGTGTTACCTATAATCAGCTGGGTGAGTTTGAAAAAAGCTATAAGATAATGGAGAGGTCATATAAGCTCAATCCATGGGACTATAGAACAATCTATGCACTTGCTTCTGCACATATATTTTTCAAGCATTATAAAGAAGCTGAAGTTTTATTAAAAGAGATGCTGGAGCTGGATATTCCAGGAGATTTTAAACGACTTGCCCTGGAAGGGCGGAAAAAAATAGAATCAAAGCTTAAAAAGTAATAGATTTATTCCATTTATTAGAGAATAATGAAGTCATGAATAAAATATCTTCATTCGTTTCCTTTTTGATACAATTTAATAAATGGACCCCGGAATCTATCTATAAAGATGAAACTCTTAATATACAGAAAAAAGCAGCTATTTTATTTAAGGTAACACTTTTCATCTCTATTATTACAGTAGTATTTGCTATTTTGATGGCTTTTACCGGAGCTATTATAGTTAGTGTGATTGCAGGGGGAGTTATTTTATTTTGTGTCGCTGTTTTTGTTCTTATAATAAAAGGAAGGTATAAACTTGCTGCAAATATCTTTCTTACAATGCTTTTCTGTGCTTTTTTTGCTGCAATTAAATATGAT